>JBKPFD010000055.1:0-2514 GCA_046729155.1 Actinomycetota bacterium | reverse complement strand
GCTCGCGACCTACCACCGCGAGACGGAGCCCCTCGTCGAGCACTACCGGACGCGGAGCAACCTCGTCGGCATCCACGGCGCCCGGCCGATCAACGAGGTCTTCGCCGAGATCCAGGAGGCACTGGACCAGGTCGCCGTCCGCTAGGTACCTTGAGTCTGTGATCATCCGCAAGTCCGAGCACGAGATCGAAAAGATGGCGACCGCAGGCCGAGTCGTCGTCGACACGATCGCGCTGATCGGCGAGCACCTGCTGCCGGGAGTGACGACCGGAGAGCTCGATCGGCTCGCGGACGACTACATCCGCTCGCAGGGCGGGTACCCCACGTTCAAGGGCTACCGGGGCTACCCGGCCTCGATCTGCACGTCGCCCAACGACATGGTCGTGCACGGCATCCCCGGTCCGGTGCAGCTCGTCGACGGGGACATCCTCTCGGTCGACGTCGGCGTCACGCTCGACGGCTTCGTCGCCGACTCCGCGTTCACCTTTCCCGTCGGCGAGATCTCACCGGAGGCCGAGGCGCTCCTCGAGGCGTGTCAGGCGGCACTTGCGGCCGGGATCGAGCAGGCGCGCGCCGGCAACCACGTCGGGGATATCTCCGAGGCCGTGCAGCGCGCGACCGAGGCCGCGGGCTTCTCGGTGGTGCGCAGCCTCGTCGGCCACGGGATCGGTCGGACGATGCACGAGGAGCCGCAGATCCCGAACTACGTGACGCGCACCCGCGGGCCGCAGCTCTCCCGGGGCATGACGCTGGCGATCGAGCCGATGATCACGGCAGGCAGCGCGGACGTCTACCTCCACCCGGACCAGTGGTCGATCTCGACCGCCGACGGCTCGCTCGCGGCGCACTTCGAGCACACGGTGGCCATCACGGACGACGGGCCCCGGATCCTGACCGCCGCTTCGAGGCCGGAGAAAAGGGCAGAGCCCGTTTCTCCTTTTGATCGGCGCCGCCCGGTCGGCGCCTAAGGCCTGCAAACGCCGTTTTGCTACCATAGTCCGGCTGTCGCGCAGCTCGACTGCGCGTCTTCGTATGTCCCGACAACCGCGCTGAAGGGCGCTATTTTTGCGAGGGGGATTGGCCCAGAAAGAAGAGAAGATCGAGGTCGAAGGCGAGGTCGTCGAGGCCCTGCCGAGCACCATGTTCCGCGTGCAGGTGGACGGCGGCCATCAGGTCCTGGCCACGATCTCCGGAAAGATGCGGAAGAACTACATCCGCATCCTGCCCGGGGACAAGGTCAAGGTCGAGCTCTCGGCGTACGACCTCTCCCGTGGGCGCATCACCTACAGACACCGATGAAGGTCAGAGCATCCGTCAAGCCCATGTGCGAGCGCTGCCGCGTGATCCGCCGGCACGGCCGGACCATGGTCATTTGCTCGAACCCGCGCCACAAGCAGAGGCAGGGGTAGCGGATGGCCAGGATCGCCGGAGTCAACCTGCCGCGCGAGAAGCGCCTCGAGGTCGGCCTCACGTACATCTTCGGCATCGGCCGCTCGACCGCGCGCCAGGTCTGCGCCGCGCTCGGGCTCTCGCCCGACACGAAGGTGCGCGACCTGACCGACGAGGAGATCACGAAGCTCCGCGACCACATCGACTCGAACCTGCAGGTCGAGGGTGACCTTCGCCGCGAGCGCTCCCAGGCCATCAAGCGCCTCGGCGAGATCGGCGCCTACCGCGGGATCCGCCACCGCCGCGGCCTCCCTGTGAACGGCCAGCGGACGAAGACGAACGCCCGCACGCGAAAGGGCCCGAAGAAGACGGTCGGCCGAGGCAAGAAGACCCCGCAGAAGACCTAGTGGCTCCTCCCAGAAAACAGGCAGGGCGCGGGCGCACGCGGCGCCGCGTCAAGAAGAACATCGCCGTCGGCCAGGCGCACATCAAGACGTCGTTCAACAACACGATCGTCACGCTGACCGACAACGAAGGGAACGTCATCGTATGGGAGTCCGCCGGCTCGGCCGGGTTCAAGGGCTCGCGCAAGTCGACGCCGTTCGCAGCCCAGGTGACCGCCGACTCCTGCGCGCGCAAGGGCATGGAGCACGGCCTGCAGAAGGTCGAGGTCTTCGTCAAAGGCCCGGGCTCCGGGCGCGAGACGGCGATCCGCTCGCTCCAGGCCGCCGGGCTCGAGATTCTCGGCGTCAAGGACGTCACGCCGCAGGCGCACAACGGCGTCCGCCCCCGGAAGAGGCGGAGAGTCTAATTGTGAGAACCGACGTCTTTCATCTGGCATCTCGATCACCCTTGGACGCGTAGCGTGGCGCGAGACCGTTCCCCGAAGTGCAAGCAGTGCCGCCGCGAAGGCATGAAGCTCTTCCTGAAGGGCGAGCGCTGCCTGACCGAGAAGTGCGCGATCGAGCGCCGTTCGTACCCACCGGGCGAGCATGGCCGCGGCCGTATCAAGCAGTCGGAGTACCTGCTCCAGCTGCGCGAGAAGCAGAAGGCGCGCCGCTACTACGGCCTGCTCGAGAAGCAGTTCCGCACCTACTACTCGAAGGCTGCGAAGGCCTCGGGCAT
>JBKPFD010000054.1:0-8376 GCA_046729155.1 Actinomycetota bacterium | reverse complement strand
CCTCCTTGCCGGGCGCGACCAGCCGTCGCACACGCGGGGCGAAGACCTCCGCGCCGCCGCCGGGTAGCGAGCCGAGCCCGACGTCCCGCAGCGCGCGCAGCACGTCCTCGTGCGCGAGCCCTGACAGCGTCGTCATGTGGTGGATCTCGCTCGCCGTGAAGAGCTTCAAGTGGACGTCCGGCAGCGCCTCGTGGAGCTGCCGCACGATCTCGACGTAGTACGAGAAGTCGACGTGCGGGCTCTCGCCCCCGACCATGTGGATCTCGGTGAAGCCGGTCAGCTCGCGCTGCCGCAGCGCGTCCTCGACGAGCTCCTCCGCCGTGTACGTGTACGCGTCGTCCTGCTTCTGGGTGACGGCAATAGCGCAGAACTTGCACTTCACACGACAGACGTTCGTCTGGTTCAGGTACAGGTTCTGGACGAAGTACACCTCGTCGCCGCCGCCGCGCACGCGTCGCGCCGTGTCCGCGAGCTCGCCGAGAGCGAGCAGGTCGTCGGACTCGAGGAGCGCCAGGCCGTCCTCGAAGTCGAGCCGCTCGCCGGCCTCGACCTTCTCCCGCACGGACTCGAGCGTCTGCAAACGGTCGACGACTGCCACTATGCGGTCCTCTCCACGACGGCGTCGGCGATCGCCTCGAGCTCCTCGCGCGTCGCGACGCCGTCGAGGCTCGACCGCGCCTGCTCCGCGTACTCGCGCGCCACTTCGAGGGAACGGTCGATCGCGCCCGTCGCGCCGACGCGTAGCAGCGCGCCCTCGAGCGGGCCGCCCGCGAGCGCCCGACGGACGACCTCGTCCTCGCGCGCTGCGAGCAGCAAGGGCAGCGTCGGAATTCCCTCGCGCAGGTCCATGCCGGGGATCTTCCCGGTCTCGAGGGTCTCGCCCACGCAGTCGAGGCAGTCGTCCACGATCTGGAACGCGATGCCGAGCGCATGCCCGAACCCGGCCACCCGCGTGCTCCGCCGCCCGAGCACGCAGGCAGCCTCGAGCAGCTTCGCCGTCTTCAGCGAGCAGCGCTCCACATAGTCCTCGATCCTCGTCTCGGGCCGGTGGCGCTGGCTCCATTCCAGCGCCTCGCCGCGCACGAGCGCGAGGCACGTCTCGGCCAGGACGGCGACACCGCGCACGTCCCCGGTGCTCGCCAGCTCGGCGTACGCACGCGCGAAGAGGTAGTCGCCCGCAGCGACGGCGGCGTCGGCCCCGTACGCCGACCACGCCGATGCACGGCCGCGCCGCACCTCGGCGCCGTCGATCACGTCGTCGTGCACGAGGCTCGCGACGTGGACGAGCTCGACGGCGACGCCCGCCTCGAGCGAGGGCTCCCGGCCTTCGGGTGTCGTCATGAAGACGAGCAGCGGCCGCAGGCGCTTGCCGCCGGCGGCAAGGGCCTCGGCGCCGATCTCGCCCGCGAGCCCGCGGTGCCCGGACACCGCCGTTGTCAACCGCTCCTCGACCTGCTCGAGGTAGAGCTCGAGCCCGGGGGCGGCCCGGAGCGTCGCGAGGGCACTCACGCGGCGGCTCCGGTGTGCAGGGCGACGATCCCGCCGGCGAAGAGCCGGTAGCGGACGTCCTCGAAACCGGCCCGCACCATCAGCTCGGCGAGCGACTCCGGCGAGGGGAAGCGACGCACGCTCGCGGGCAGGTAGGCGTAGGCCTCACCTCCGGGCAGCACCTTGCCCGCCAGCGGAACGAGACCGTCGAACCACGCCCGGTAGAACGGCGTGAGGATTCCCTTCGGCCGCGTGATCTCGAGCACCCCGAGGCGCCCGCCGGGCACGAGCACCCGGCGAAGCTCGCCGAGCCCGCGCCGCTCGTCCTCGAGGTTGCGTAGCCCGAAGCCGATCGTGACCGCGTCGAACGAGCCGTCGTCGAACGGCATCGAGAGCGCATCGCCCTGCAGCCACGCGAGCTCGGGCGCCTTGCGCCGCGCACGCTCGAGCATGCGCTCCGAGAAGTCCAGGCCCGTGACCCGCCCGCCGACCGAAGCCGCAGCGAGCGCGAGGTCGCCGGTCCCGCAGCACACGTCGAGCACCCAGTCGCCGGGACGAACGACGGCCGCTGCTGTCTCGCGGCGCCAGCGCCGGTCGAGGCCGGCGGTCATGAGCCGATTCATCGCGTCGTAGACGGGCGCGATGCGGTCGAACATCGTGCGGACGCCCTCAGCGGGCAAGCGACCCGTCGTCGTGGTCACTCGTCGCCCCAGGGCTTGACGAGCGAGCTGTCGAGGCCGAGCTGCGCGAGGCAGCGCGCGACGACGAAGTCGACGAGATCGTCGATCGTCTCGGCTCCGTGGTAGAAGCCGGGCGCCGCGAAGAGGATGACCGCGCCGGCCTGGCGTAGGCGGAGCAGGTTCTCGAGGTGGATCGACGACAGCGGAGTCTCGCGCGGCACGAGCACGAGCCTCCGCCCCTCCTTGAGCGCGACCCCGGCTGCGCGGTGCACGAGGTTCGCCTCGCCGCCCGTCGCGATCGTCCCGGCCGTTGCCATCGAGCACGGGCAGACGACGTAGCCGTCGACGTGAGCCGATCCGCTCGCGTACGGCGCCGAGTAGTCGTGCGGGTCGAAGACCGTGACCGAGTCGCGCACGCCTTCCACGCCTTCCGTGAAGCGCGCGAGCACCTCGTCGCGCGGGAGGCGCGGCTCGGCGTAGAGCTCGGTCGCAAGCACCTCGACGCCGGCGGCCGACGCGCAGATCCCGACCTCGCACTCCGCCGCGGCCAGAGAGCGTACGAGCCGAGCCGCGTACGGGGCTCCGGAGGCGCCCGTGATCCCGAGGAAGACGCGCACTACTCCCCGCCCTTGGAGGCGGCGAGGAACGTTCCGAGCGCGAGCAGGTTCTGCTGACCGAGCTGCTCGAACTTCGGCATCACGTTGTTCCCGAACTGTGACGGGTCGGCGATGTACGTCGCGAACGCTTGTGCGTCACGACCACTCTTACCGATCTCGGACAAGTCCGGGGCGCCGGCGTTCGAGGTGCCGCCGCCGAGGTACGTGTGACACGTCGCGCAGCCGGAGAGCGCGAAGATCCGGGCCCCTTCCTGGGCCTGTGCGTTGCCCGCGAAGCCCTGCTTCTGGGCCCACGTGGGTATCTCCGCGAGGAGCTCGCTGCCCAGCGACTCCCTCGCCGTCGCGCCCTTGTACGTGAGCACGCCCATCGAGAGCACGGTCAGGATCGCGGCGACCATCGCCACCGGCCGCCGGGTCGGCCGCCGCTCGAGGCTGACGTCGAGGAACGGGTAGGCGAGGAGCAGGATCAGCGCGATCGTCGGGATGCCGACCGTGCCGAGGACCACGGACTCGGGCCACTTGAAGATCCGGAGCAGGTAGAAGAGGAAGTAGAAGTACCAGTCCGGGCGCGGGATGAAGCTGGTCGTTCCGGCGTCGGCCTTGTCGTCATAGAGCTTGCCGAGCCAGCCCGAGGCCTCCTCAGCCGGGCTCTCCTCCGCGGTGACCTTCCAGATCACCGCGAGCACGACGATCACCGACACGACGACGAGGCTCATCACCGTGTCGTGGAACATCGCGTACGGGTAGAAGGGCTTCCCGCGCTCCTGGACGTCGTGCTTGTAGCGCTCGTGCCGGGCCCTGCGCTCCTCGAGGCGGCGGTTCACCTGGCTCGCGCCCCGCGAGGCCCGGGCGTGACGAGCCCGGCGCGGCCCTCGGGCTCCGGCTCGACCCGCTCCTCACCGGCGGCATTGGGCGACCACGGCGGCGAGGTCACGCCGAGACGCACTACCAGCCAGAGGTGGAGTCCGATCAGCGCGAAGAGGGCCCCTGGTATCAGGAGCATGTGAATCGCGTAGAAGCGGGCTAATGTCTCGGTTCCGATCTCGGAGCCCCCCGCGAGGATGTTCAGGAGAAAGGGGCCGACGAACGGCCCGGTCGCCTGCAGGTTGATGCCGACCACGGTCGCCCAGTAGGCCGTCTGGTCCCACGGCAGCAGGTAACCCGTGAACCCCTCGAGCATGCCGAGCACGAGGATGAGGACGCCGATGATCCAGTTCAGCTCGCGCGGGTACTTGTAGGCGCCGTAGAGGAACACGCGCCCCACGTGCAGGAACATGAGGATGATGAATACGCTCGCGCCCCAGCGGTGCATGCCGCGCACGAGCCAGCCGAGCGTCACATCGTCGGTGATGTGGCGGATCGACTCGTAGGCCCTGTCGGGATCCGGCCTGTAGTACATCGCGAGGATCGAGCCCGTCAAAACCTGCACGATGAAGGCGGTGAGCGTCGCCGAGCCGAGGGTGTGGCCCCACGAGATGTCGCCGGCACCTTGCGGAAGAGGAAGTACTTCACGCCGCCGACGAGGCCCGAGCGACCCGGCAAGGCCGTGCGCTCCTCGAGCCAGTCGAGGGGATAGAGCAGCAAGCCTTTCAGCTGCTCGCGGCGGCCGGATCGGCGAGTCGCCATCAGCGCGGCGCCGGGACCGGGTAGAGGACGGCCTCCAGGCCGTCGACGTGCTGGCCGGGGCCCATCGCGTCGTACTTGTGGATCTGCGCCTCGGCGCCCTTGCCGTCGACCTCGCCGACGCTGTACGTCTTCCCGAGCAGGAGCCGGCCGTCCTTGATCCGGAACGTGAAGCGGTCGAGCGCGCGCACCGGCGGGCCGGCCGTGCGGTTGCCCTCGTCGTCGTACTGGCCGCCGTGGCACGGGCAGCCGAAGCCGGCTGCGGCCGCGGTCGGAATGCGCTCGACAGGAACACCGTCCTGCCGCTCGACCTGCTTCCGGTCGTCGAGCGGGAGCCCGTTCACCTGCACGGGGCAGCCGAGATGCACGCAGCGGTTGGAGAGGATCGTGAAGCTCGGGACGTCGTCGAGGAAGCCGTTATTGCGGATGTACGCGGTGCGCCGCGAGACTTCACCCTGCTCAGGGTCGAGCAGGAAGGTCGTGATCACGAAGCTGTTCTCGGGGAAGTCGTCGACGGCCCCGACGTCAACCTCGTCGAAGCCCTGGTCGGTCAACGTGGGCACGACCGCGAAGGCGGCGATGGGCACCGTGACGATGCCGCCGATCAGCGCGCCGAGGCCGAGCGTGGTGCCTTCGAGGAACTTCGAGCGCGGGAAGCGCACGATCTCGCCCTCACCGGGCTCCGGCATCGCCGGCCCGCCCTTGTGCGCGGGAATTGGCGGCGCGGTCGTGACGGGCACGGGCTCCGGCGGCGGCGCCTCGCGGACCCCGACGGTCACCTCCCGGATCCAGAGAAAGCCGAAGACCGCGGCGATGACGGCGCCGATCGCCGCGATCACCCAGCCGAGGATGACGCCGACGAGCAAGACCGCGATGCCTACGGCGAAGCCGACCGGCCAGATGGTCGGCGACGGGAGGTGCGGGCGTTCGTCTCCGCCGTGCGAAGCCACGTCTCAGCGCGTAGTCAATCGGTCGCCGGAACGGGCGTCAACGACGTATCAACTGCCGCAACGAGCGCCGCCTGGAGCGGTCGCCGTCCGTTGCCGCCGCGTCGATCCCGTATTCGGCCCAGCGCCGGTCGACGAGACTCCGCACCTCGTCGCTCATGACGATCTCCTCCGGCCACTCACGAGTTCCCTCCGCCGGCCCCTTGTGCGTCGCGTCGATGCCGATCTTGCCCCCGTAGAACTGGCGCGTCGGCGCGTGGTCGAGGTGGTCGAGCGGCCCCTCGGAGAGCATGACGTCGCGCTGAGGATCGACGTTCGCGGTCACGCGGAAGAAGACCTCCTCGTAGTCGTGGACGTCGACGTGCTCGTCGACGACGACGACCGACTTGGCGAGGCTGAGCAGGCCGAGCCCCCAGATGGCGTGCATGACCTTCTGCGCCTGGCCCGGGAACGACTTGCGGATCGAGACGATGACGCAGTTGTGGAACGCGCCCGCGACCGGCAGGTCGTAATCGACGATCTCCGGCACGCTCATGCGAATCGCCGGCAGGAAGATGCGCTCGGTCGCCTTCCCGAGCCACGCGTCCTCAGCCGGTGGCTTGCCGACGACGATCGACGGGTAGATCGCGTCGGCCCGCATCGTCATCGCCGTCACGTGGAAGACCGGGAACGGCTCCGCGTGCGAGTAGTAGCCCGTGTGGTCTCCGAACGGCCCCTCGATCGTGAGATCGCCCTGCTCGACATAGCCCTCGAGCACGATCTCGGCGTTCGCGGGGACCTCGACGTCCACTGTCGTGCCCTTGACGAGCTCGACCGGCTCGCCCTTCAGAAACCCGGCGAGCATGAACTCGTCGATGTGCTTCGGCAGCGGCGCGGAGGCCGAGTACGCGCTGACGGGGTCGAGCCCGAGCGCGACGGCGACGTCGAGCCGGCCGTCAGTGGCCAGGTAGTCCATGCGCCCGTCCTTGTGCAGCTGCCAGTGCATCGCCGTCGAGCGCCGGTCGAGCTTCTGCATCCGGTACATGCCGACGTTCCGGGTGCCCTTCTTCGGGTCGTGGGTGATCACGGCGGGCAGCGTGATGAAGGGCGCCGGGTCGCTCGGCCAGCAGTGCTGGATCGGAAGGAGATCCAGGTCGACGTCGTCTCCTTCGAGGACGACGTCGTGATGGGCTGCGCTCCGGACCGTCTTCGGCCGCGAGTCGGCGATCGACTTCAGCTTCTTCAGGCCGCGGACCTTCTCGGTCAGGCCCTGCGGCGGCTGCATCTCGAGCACGTCGCCGAGCTTGCGAGCCACGTCGTCGAGCCGGTCGACGCCGAACGCGAGGCACATGCGGCGCTCCGTGCCGAACTGGTTGATCAGCAGCGGGTGGCTCGCGCCTTTCGGGCTCTCGAAGAGGAGCGCAGGGCCGCCGGCCTTGACCGTGCGGTCGGTGATCTCCGTGATCTCGAGGTACGGGTCGACCTCGGCGGACACGCGGGCGAGCTCGCCCTCGCGCTCGAGAAGCGCGATCCAATCCCGCAGATCGGCTGTTGGCGCCATCGGCCGATCAGTCTACGACCGGAGCTACGGCGACCTGTGAGCTCACCTCGGGGACGCGACTCCTGTCAAGCCGTCTAGCCCCCGCCGAGGTCGGCCGACGGCGCACCGATCGGGAGCCTGCGCAGATACTGGAATGCGAGCTCAAGCGGGTCCTCGTCGGCACGTCCTTTCGCCTCGGCGGCCTTCCATGAGTGGTCGCCAAGGCGAGTCCGAGCATCGGCAATCGATGCGTCATCCGGCAGAGGTTCGACGAGCCCAAGACCGATGTCCTCACGCAATTGCGCTGCCGCTGCCTGTAGACGCGCAGACCCCTCTTCGTCGGTCCGCGCCAGTGCGCGCGCGAGCAGGTCGAGAGCCTCGGCGAGATGACGCCTGTCTGTCGCCTCTCGCAGCAGGGACAACGCCTCGGTTAGACGGGCGCGCACGGACGTGAAGTCGCCGCGCTCGATCGACACATGAACGAGATTGAGCAAGAGCGCACTTTCGATGAGTTGGCCTCCTTCGGACTGCGCCGCGACGACGCCGTCTTCCAAGTACTTCTCTCCTTCGGCGGTGTTACCGGCGAGGATCATTGCCCAGCCGAGGTTGTTCAGCGCCACGGCTCGCGTCAGCCAGCTGCTCCTCTCGGTTTGTCCGCCTTCGAGCAGTCCCAGGCAGTGTTCGTAGTGCTGAACTGCCGTTGACGCGTCGTGCTCTGCGGCCGCCACGTGCCCAAGGAGCGTGTGCGCGATGGCAAGTCGCAGGGGGTCGTCGAGCTGGAGACAAAGCTCGAGATTCCGTTCGGCATACATGCGAGCTTCCTCGAGTTCTCCTTGCATCAAAGCAAGCTCTGCCGCAGCCGCGACCGCCTTCTGCCGGGAGCGCGGCTCGCCTCCGAGCAAGAGCGCTTGTGTCGCCCAATCGAGACCCTCGCTGAACCGCGAGGTGTGGTACCAGAATGGGTGCAGCGCTCCCGTCAGACGAAGTGCAATGTCGGCGTTTCCCACGCCGACTGCCGTCCCGTAGGCCGCGCGGAGGTTGTCGAGCTCAGGCTCGAGGAGTCGAAGCCATCGCGCCTCATGAGCGCCACCCGCGTCTTCGTCCTCTGCGAGGGCAAGGAAGTATTCGGCATGCCGCTCGCGAAGCTCGTGTGCGTCGCCGGACTCGTCGAGAGCCACGGCGGCGAATTCTCGAATCGTCTCGAGCATGAAGAAGCGCCCTTCGTCTGTCTGCCGTAGCAGGCTCTTGTCGACGAGTGCCGCCAGCGTTTCCAGTTCAACGTCGCAGACGGCCTCCGCCGCCTCGAGGTCGAAGCTGCCGGCGAAGACGGCAAGGCGGGCGAAGAGCTGCTTCTCACGGTCGTCCAGCAACCCGTAGCTCCAAGCGATCGTCGCCCTGAGCGTCTGCTGACGCTCGGGCGCGTCGCGTGCACCGCCGGTGAGGAGCTCGAGGCTCGAGCGGAGCCGCTCGAAGATCTGCTCGGGGGTCAGCACCTTGACACG
>JBKPFD010000053.1:0-3764 GCA_046729155.1 Actinomycetota bacterium | reverse complement strand
GTGTCGGACGGCCCGGCGGCGAGCGCCTGGGCGATGCCGTGGTCGAGCGCGCGCGGGGTCAGCGACGTCGCTCCGTAGACGGCGATCGCGAGGCCGACCGAACGGGCGAGGAAGCTGCGGCGGTCGAGCCCCGTGCCTGCGGGTAGCGGCATGCCCGGCTCGATGGCCGGCAGCCCCGAGCCGGCCTCCGCGACGGCCCGGCGCAGGAGGTGCGAGCGCGAGAAGTCGTTGCAGCACTGCGCCACCGCTTGCGGTGGCGCTTCCAGGCCGCGCGGGCTTTGCCCGTGCGGCCGTCTGAAATGACCGGTCGATCCGGACGAATTCAATTGAGGACGCTCCTAAGCATCAGCAGGTCTGCATGTCCGGGGACACGGCGATCATGTGCCGCAAGGCGTTTTCGACGAGCGGCGGGTACTGCGTCCGCTTCCAGTTGCGGTCGGCGTCGGCGAGTGCGCGTGCCGCGAAGGCCCTCAGGGCCCGCTTCGTCCGCGGGCTGAGTGGCGGCTTGCCCCAGTAGGCGAGCGCGCGGGCGAGCAGCTCGTCCGCGTTGTACGGCGCCTTCTCCGAGGTCTTGAGGACGCTCGGACGCAGGACGCGGCCGGCCAGGTTCCACCGGGCGAGGAACGAGGCGGTGTCGAGCCAGCGGTCCTCGCTCCAGCCCGCCACGTTCGGCGGGTAGAAGAGCTGCTGGCCGGCCTGGTTCGAGAGCCAGGTCCAGGCCTCGGTGTCGACTCCGCGGCGGGTGGTGCGCAGCATCCCGGCGAGGAAGACCGCCGGCGGCTTGACCATCAGTGGCCCGGTGTAGAGCTGGGGGTGGCGGAGGATCGCTTCCACGACGGGCCGCACGGCGTAGTGGCTACGGACGTAGAGGCGCTCGAGCGCCCTGCGCGTCGCGGGCGGCGGAGTCGTCGGGATGAAATAGCCCCAGAGCTTGGTGACGAAGAACGAGGGGTGGAGGCGGTGGCGGATGGAGAGCTTCACGGCGTCCTGCCAGCCGAAGCGACCGCGCTTGCCGAAGATGCGCTTCGTGCCCGGGTCGTGCCGCTTCGGGTCGTAGCGGAAGCGCACCGGGCCGTCGTCGTCGTCCCAGTCGTTGCGGAAGCCCGTCAGCGCACGTGCCTGCTCGCGCACGTCGCGCTCGCTGTAGCCCCGCTTCGCGCCGAGCGTGAAGAGCTCCATGAGCTCGCGCGCGTAGTTCTCGTTCGGCGAGCCCTTCTCGTTCTCGTTGCCCGAGAGCCAGAGCAACATCGCGGGATCTCGCGTCACGGCGAGGGCGAGCTGCTCGAAGGAACCCAGGAAGTGCGCGCGGAAGAGCTTGTTCTGGGAGAGCATCAGCTTCTGAGAGCCGACGCCAGAGTTCGAGGTCGCGAACCAGTCGTGCCAGACGAGCGTCATCCGCTCGACGAGCGGGCGGCTCGTGCGCACCATGCGGTCGAGCCACCAGAGGTGGTCGTGGCCCCAGGCGTCGTACGGGGCGAGCGGGTGCTTATCGTCGTCGACCGGCTTCGGGCCGACGAAGCGCTCCGACTTCGGCCGCGTCAGCGACCGGACCGCGCCTGTGAGCCCCTTCCTCGCGAGCCGTTTCGCCTCGCCCGGCCGGGGGCCGAAGCCGGCACGCCAGAGCAAGCGCTCGGCCTGTGCGGGCCCGAACGAGCCTCGGTAGACGGGAATTCGTGTTCTCGCTGCGGCAGCCAAAACGAATGAGACCCCGACCAGTTCATCGGCCTTTCGCCGCCTGAGCCCAAGCCCCTACACGGGCGGTCGATGCCTCGCGCCGGGTGAGCTTAATCGTCCGCGAACAGGGGGCGCACGTACTCGTCGAACGTGGCCCGGTCGCAGCTCGCGACCGTGGTCGGCGTCAGCGCCGTCACGGAGGCGGTGCGCGGCACGTCCATCGTCAGCGCGACCTCGCCGAAGTAGTCGCCGGGCCGCAGCACGCGCCGCGGCCCGAGCCCACCCTGGTTGCTCACCGCGAGCAGCCCGCGCAGGACGACGTAGAAGTGATCGCCCTCCTCGCCCTCGACGACGACGGGGCTCCCCGGGGCGACGTCGCCGCGTCGCATCTGGCCGGCGAGCTTCGTCAGCACCTCGCCGGGCAGCTCCGCGAGCAGGCCGACCTGCGAGAGCTCGGTGACCGTGGCCGTCGCGAACCTAGGCATCGTCCACCTCGGTCTCGTCCGGCGGGTCCGAGTCGGCGGGGGCGGGCCCGCGCTGCTCCTTGGCGTCCTCCTGCATCTCGGGTGTCTGCTCGTGCTCCTCGTCCGTCGGGCGTGGCTGATCGCTCATGGCTCTATTCTGCCCACCCGTGTCCGAGCTGGATGGATGGAAGCACTGCCCGCGGTGCGGTGGCGAGATCGCCATCGACGGCGGGCGCGTCGAGTGTCAGGTGTGCGCCTACCGCAACTACGCCAGCTCGAAGCCGACGTCCAGCGCCTTGTGCGTCGACGAGCAGGGTCGCGTCCTTCTGTCGAGGCGGGCCATATCGCCGTTCGAGGGGCGCTGGGACTTCCCCGGCGGCTTCCTCGAGGAAGGTGAGCACCCCCGCGACGGCGTCAGGCGCGAGTTGCAGGAGGAGGCGGGCGTCGAGGTCGAGGCGCTCGACCTGCTCGGGATCTGGATCGATCGCTACGGCGGCGAGGGAGCAGCGGTGGCGACGCTGAACTTCTACTGGACGGCGCGCATCGTCGAAGGCGAGCCGCAGGCGGCGGACGACGTCGCCGAGTTCCGTTGGTTCGCGCCCGACGAGATCCCTCGCGACGAGCTCGCGTTCGGCCACCTCGACGACGTGCTAGCTGCCTGGCAGCAGCACGCGTAGCGCCTGCGGTTCGACCGTGAACTCGAGCGGCGTCTCCAGCTGCTCGGCCTCGCCGTCGATCGCGGCGGAGACTCGGTGGCGCGGCGTGTCGACGACGAACCGCGTCCCGCTTCGCTCCTCCCAGCTCGTCGGAACGACGCCTGCGGCTGTGTAGAGGTGGAGCAGCCCCTCGTCGAGCCGCTCGCGCTCTCCGAGCGAGAAGAGGTCGAGGCTGTAGCGGTTGTTGCCGACGAGGAGGACTCGGGCCGCGAGCGGGTCGCCGTCGATGGAGAATCTGATCGCGCGAGGCCGCCGGATTAGCAGGCCGAGCGCGCGGAGCTGAGCGAGCGCGTCGCGCCGGCGCCGGTGGCGCTCGCGGCGGTGGACTCGACGCGCGTACAGCCCGAGGGAGACGTTGTTCAGGAAGGCGCGCCCCTGGATGCGGCCGACGTCGACGCGGCTCTCGACGCCCCCGAACGAGTCCAGCGCGCGGACCGGGTCGTCGCGGTCGAGCCCGATGTCGCGCGCGAAATGGTTCCGTGTCCCGAACGGCACGCAGACGAAGGGTAGGTCCCGCTCGATCGCGACTTCCGCCACGCCCACAAGCGACCCGTCGCCGCCGGCGATCCCGAGCGCGTCCGCATCGGACTCGCGCGCCAGCTCGGCCGCGTCCTCGCCCTGGCGGAGGACGTGCGTCTCGATGCCTCGCCCCCGCGCCTCGGCCTCCAGCTCGTCCGCGGTCGGGCCGCCGCGCCCCGAGCGCGGATTGATCAGTAGCAAGCCGGCGATCGCGATAGCATCGCCAAAACCGGACAAAGGAGCCCAGGTGGACCTTCTCGAGCGCATCGACGCGGCCCGCGCCCGCTGGAACCTTCTGCAGCATCCCTTCTACCGCCGCTGGAGCTGTGGCGAGCTGACGCGCGACGACCTCGCCTACTACGCGGGCGAGTACCGCCACGCCGTCGTAGCG
>JBKPFD010000052.1:0-10667 GCA_046729155.1 Actinomycetota bacterium | reverse complement strand
CGCCGCGTCTCGACGCTCGCGAGCCTGACGAAGCCCTACAAGGCGCGAACCGTGCTCGCCGGGGTCTCCCTCCTCGCGGCGACCGCCACCGCGCTCGCGCCGCCGTACCTCGCGAAGCTCGCCGTCGACCACGGCATCCGTGAGCAGGACCTGCACTTCCTCACCTGGGTGGTCGTCGCATTTCTCGGCGCAGGCATCGCCAGCTTCGTCACGGCGGCGGCGCAGACGTACTTCACCGGCTGGACCGGGGAGCGGATCCTCGCCGATCTGCGCAACCGCCTCTTCCGCCACCTGCAGCGCCTCTCGCTCGGCTACTACGAGCGCAACCGCGCGGGCGTGATCATCAGTCGGCTGACGAACGACGTCGACGCGCTCGACCAGCTCGTCACCGACGGCGTGACGACGCTCGTCCAGAGCACGCTCTTCCTGATCGGAACGGCGATCATCCTCTTCCTGCTCGACTGGCGCCTCGCGCTGGCGACGCTCTCCGTGATGCCGCTGATGGCGATCGCGACCGCGCTCTTCAGGATGCGCTCCTCGCGCGCGTACCGCGCCGTCCGCGAGCGACTCGGGCTCGTCACCGCGACTCTCGCCGAGGACATCGGCGGCATCCGCGTCGTCCAGGCCTTCCGGCGCGAGCGGCGCAACCAGCGCAACTTCGAGGAGGTCAACGCGCACTACCGCGAGGCGAACCAGCAGACGGTCCTCCTCAACGGCCTCTACTTTCCGTTCGTCGACTTCCTCTCGGCGCTCGCGACGGCGATCGTCATCGGCTACGGCGGCTGGCTGACGTCGCAGGGCGAGATCAGCGTCGGCACGCTCTTCGCGTTCATCCTCTACCTGTCCAACTTCTTCGACCCCGTGCAGCAGCTGTCGCAGCTCTACAACACGTTCCTGGCCGCGGTCGCGGCGCTGGACAAGATCATGGAGGTGATCGACGAGGAGCCCGAGGTCCGCGACCGCCCGGGCGCCAGCGAGCTGCCGCCGATCCTCGGCGACGTCCGCTTCGACGACGTGCGCTTTGGCTACGGCGAGGGCCCGGAAGTGCTGCACGGGATCGACCTCGACGTGCCCGCCGGCACCACGGTCGCCCTCGTCGGCCACACCGGCGCGGGCAAGTCGACGATCGCCAAGCTCCTCGCCCGCTTCTACGATCCGCGCGAAGGGGCGATCACGATCGACGGCATCGACCTCCGCGACGTGACGCAGGCGTCGCTGCGCCGCCAGCTCGGCGTCGTCCCGCAGGAGGGCTTCCTCTTCGCGGGCACCGTCCGCGACAACATCGCCTTCGGCCGCCCGGACGCGTCGTCCGAGCAGGTCGCGACCGCGGCCCGATCGGTCGGCGCACACGACTTCGTCATGGCACTCGAAGACGGGTACGAGACCGACCTGCAGGAGCGTGGCATGCGGCTGTCGCTCGGCCAGCGCCAGCTCGTCGCGTTCGCGCGGGCGCTGCTCGCCGACCCGCGCATCCTGATCCTCGACGAGGCGACGTCGTCCGTCGACATCGGCACCGAGCGCAACATCGAGGAGGCCCTGCGCACGCTGCTCGCCGACCGAACGGCGTTCGTCATCGCCCACCGGCTGTCGACGATCCGCAACGCCGACCTGATCGTGGTGCTCGAGCACGGCCGGGTCGTCGAGCAGGGGACGCACGACGAGCTCATGGTCCGCCAGGGCCTTTACACGTCGCTGTACGGCGACTGGGCAGAGGTCGCGTGAGCTGATGCCCCTGCCGCTCGAGACCGAGCGGATGCGGCTTCGTCACGCAACGCGCGACGACCTCGACGCCTGGCACGAGATCTCTCGCGACGCGGAGCGCGCCTGGTACGGCGAGCCGCAGTCGACGGTCGACGAGACGCGGGCCAAGCTCGAGCTGCGGATCGCGCACCAGGAGCGCCACGGCTTCAGCCTCTGGCCCGTCGAGCTGAAAGAAACCGGCGAGGTGATCGGAGTTGCCGGCCTCGTGCACCTGCAGGACGGCCCGGAGGTCGAGGTCGGCTATCGCTTCCTCGAGCGGCACTGGGGCAACGGCTACGCGACCGAGGCCGCGCGCGCCGCCGTCGCGTTCGGCTTCGAGGAGCTGCGGCTCGACCGGATCGTCGCCGTGACGCTGCCGGACAACCACGCGTCGCGCCGCGTGCTGGAGAAATGCGGCCTCGCGTTCGTCGGGCCGACCTTCGTGTACGGCCACCCGCACGTGAAGTACGCCATCAAGCGAAACTGAGAGCCGTGTCGATCGACGACGAGACCGAAGAACGAATCGACCACCCGATTTCGGAGGAGGCCGAGCGCGAGGCGCGCCTCACTCCGGCCGAGGCCGTCGAGCGGATGCGGATCAACGTCCCCGTCCGGGGCAATCGAAAGCTGCGCACGCTGATCGAGCGCGTCAACGGCGACCGACAACTCAAGGGCTGGTGGCACGTCTCGAACGTGAACGCGGTCACCCGGATGGAGATCAACGACCACTCGTGGGTGCACGTCCAGATCGTCGCCAACATCGCGCTCAAGCTCCTGCGGCAGCTCGTCAAGAACGGCGTCGAGCCAGGGATGGTGCGCGACTACGGCCTCGAGGCCGACGACGCCGAGGTCGTTGTCACACTCGGCGCCCTCCTGCACTGCGTCGGCATGGCCGTCCACCGCGACCGGCACGAGGACATGAGCCTCTTCCTGGCCGAGCCGAAGATGCGCGAGCTGCTCGAGGGAATCTACGAGGAGCCCGACCTGACCGTCATCACCGTCGAGGTTCTGCAGACGATCACGAGCCATCGCCAGGACGGCCATCCGCTGACGGTCGAGGCCGGGATCGTGCGCGTCGCCGACGCGCTCGACCTCGCCAAGGGACGATCGCGGATCCCGTTCGAGCACGGCCGCGTCTCGATCCACTCGCTCTCGGCGGCGGCGATCGAGGAGGTGGTGATCGCGGACGGGAAGGACCGGCCGGTGACGATCGAGATCCTGATGAACAACTCCGCCGGCATCTACCAGGTCGACGAGCTTCTGAAGGCCAAGCTGCGCGGCTCCGGGCTCGAGCCGTACGTCGAGGTCGTCGCGCACATCGATACGGAGGCCGAGAAGCGGCTGGCCCCGATTTACCGCCTCGAAAGCTAGAATTGGCCTCGTTGCGGGGTCGTCTAACGGTAGGACGCCTGGCTCTGGACCAGGTAGTCTAGGTTCGAATCCTAGCCCCGCAGCCATACAAAGGCCCTGCTAACGCAGGGCTTTTGTTTTCTCCGGTGGCGACGGGGCGCCAATTCTCGAGCCTAGTGCCCGCCGGTGCCCATTCAATGCGCAAGCCGTCCGCGGTCCGGCGCAGACTCATGGGCAATGGACGGGGCATCGAGTAGGCAGAGCGATACGCTCGGCCGGTGAACGAAGCCATCTTCGGCCTGCTTGGCGTCCTGGTCGGAAGTGCGATCACCTGGGGGATCGAGATATGGCGGGCGCGCCGTGGAGACACAGACCAGGCACGCGTTGCCGCCCGCCTTGTCGCCGACGAGCTGGACTCGATCAATACTGTGCGACAAGGCCTCGACCAGATGGAACCCCAGTTTCGTACAGAGCGCGACCTCGCCATGGCGCAGGACGCTTGGATCGCACACAGAACGATCCTGGCGCGCGAGATGGATGACGATGGCTGGCTTGCAATCCGCCGCGCGTACGACGCACTTGCGATGCCGTACAACCCTGCCGACGAGCCCGGCGAAGACTTCGTTACACAGAAGTACAAGGACGCACTGGCGGCGCTCGGACCGCTTATGACCAGCGAGCGCCGCTACGTATGGCAGCGCTTGTGGCGTCGAGCGGCGCGCTGAGTGTCGCACCAGGTAGGTCTAGGTTCGAATCCTAGCCCGCAGCCTGTGAAAGCCCCGCAAATGGGGGGTTTTCGTTAGCCGATGCCAGTTCGCGCCGCGCTCCTCTCCTACTTCGAGCTCGAGGACCTGCCGCGCCTGCTGCAGGCCCTCTCCGGGGCGGGAATGCCGGCGGACGTCCGGGTGCACATCGGCACCTTCGGCGTCAACCAGGACGTGAGCGAGCAGATCCGTGCGCAGCCGGGCCGCCGCTACGCGCCGATGTTCAAGACGCTGCGGACCGCAGCCTGGGAGGGGAGGCGGCTCACGCGGCGCGAGGAGGAGCTCGTCGGCCCGCGCTTTCGCGGACCGGTGCCTCCCGAGAGCCGGATCCTGCAGCTCTCGACGTCGCAGCGCGTGGGTTGGGGCGTCGAGATCGGCCGGCGCTACCGCGACACCATGCGCGCGGCGCGGCGCAGTGGAACCCGCATCGACTCGTGGCAGCTCGACGAGCTCGCGACGCAGCTCGCCGGCTCACAGGGGAGGCAGTACCGGGAGTTCGTGCGCGGCATCCTCCAGGGGCTGACGTTCGGCCGTCGCGTCCTCGGTGACCGTGAGGGCAAGGGGTTCGTCTGGGGCACGCGTCGTGTGCTCCGGCTCGCTTCGCTGCCCGTGACCTCCGAGCTCACGGCCTTCTGGCGCCAGCTCGATCGCGCCTGCTTCCGCATCGTCGGCGAGGAGTACCCGGACTTCGTCGGCGACCCCCGCCGGGCCGCGCGGCTCTGGTCGGACGGGCAGCGCGCGCTCGCTTCCGGCGGGCCTGTCCGTCGCGCGCTCGCAGGCCGTTACGTCGCCGGGATGACTCCGGGCTACCGCATCGGACGCGGGCTCGGCGGCAACGTCCGCGGCCTCTCGCGCGCCGACGTGAATCGCTGGCGGAACGGCTACGTCGACGAGCGCGCCCGGCTCGGCGTCGCCAGCTTCGGCGAGTACCACTTCGTCTTCGAGAACAGCAGGACGTTCGTCATGCAGGACGCCTGCCGCGCGGTCGCGCGCGGGATGGCCGCGCTCTAGCGGCTCAACTCCCGGGGCCTCGGAGCCGATACCTCCTCTCGGTTTGGGATTCGAAGTCCCGGAAACGGCATTTGCGATGGCATCCGTGGCCCTTGGTGTGGTGCTGCTCGCGCTGAGCGTGCTCGTGCTCATGTGGGGCTTCCCCGGCCTCCCGACGCGGCGCGACTAGAAACACCCGTCGCCGACTTGATTCGGCGGGCCCGCTCGTCGTAGATAGTGCGCGTCGATGAGACAGACGCGGAGCCGGCGCCGCCTGCACCTGGCGCTCTTCCTCGGCGTGGGGCTCGCCGCCACAGGCCTCGGCCTCGTCGCCTACGGAACGAACGTCTTCCGGGAGCTGGAGCTCGATACCGTCGACGCACGGTTCTCGATCAGGGGCGAGCAGCCGACGCCGGAGAACATCGAGGTCGTCGCCATCGACGACATCACCTTCAGCAACTTCAACAGCAGGCAGGAGAACGTCCGCTATCCATTCCCGCGCAAGTACTTCGCGAGGGTGATCGACCGACTCGCGGCCGACGGCGCGAAGGTGATCGCCTACGACATCCAGTTCACCGAGCAGACCGACCCCGAGAACGACAACGCCCTCATCCAGTCGATCGCCGCGGCAGGCAATGTCGCGCTGGCGACGACCGAGGTCGACACGCTGGGGCGCACGAACGTCCTGGGCGGCGACGAAGTCGTCGCGGACGTCGGCGCGCGTGTCGGCAACGGCAACTTCCCGCTCGACCCCGGCGGCGTCATCCGGCGCGTCGCCTACAGCGTCGACAGGCTGAAGAGCTTCTCGCTCGTCGTGGCGGAGCGGGCGAGCGGCAAGACGATCGACACGGAGGATTTCCCCGGCGACTCGACGTGGATCGACTACGTCGGCCCGGCGCAGACGATCAGGCCCTTCTCGTTCTCGGACGTCTACTACGGCCGGGTCCCCGAGGGCGCCTTCCGCGACAAGATCGTCGTCGTCGGCCCGTCGGCGGTCGCGCTGCAGGACATCCACCCCACGTCGACCGACAGCGCCGTGTCCGGCGCAGAGATCCAGGCGAACGCGATCGCCACGGCGCTGGACGGATTTCCGCTCCGCAGCGTGCCCGGCGAGCTGACGCTGGTCCTGATCGTGCTCCTCGGCTTCCTCGCCCCGCTCGCGAGCATGCGGCTGTCGCTGATGTGGACGCTCGTCCTGTGCCTGGCCGCGGCGGCCGCCTATCTCGTCGCGACACAGGTCGCCTTCGAGTCCGGGCGCGTGCTGTCGTTTGTGTACCCGTTCGGGACGCTCCTCGCCTCGTCCGTCGGCGCTCTCGGAGCGCACTACCTGCTGGCAGCCTTCGAGCGCGAGCGCGTGCGTGAGGTCTTCTCTCGCTTCGTCCCGGAGACGGTCGTCGAGCAGGTGCTCGCGCGGGCCGACGAGGACCTGCGGCTCGGCGGCGTCACGCTCGAGGGGACGGTCATGTTCACCGACCTGCGCGGCTTCACGACGTTCTCGGAATCGCTGCCGGCCGCTCGCGTGATCGAGGTGCTGAACGTCTATCTCAGCGAGATGAGCGAGGCGATCATGGACCACGGCGGCACGCTCGTCGCGTATTTGGGCGACGGCATCTTCGCGGTCTACGGCGCACCGATCGAGCAGGAGGACCACGCCGACCGGGCGCTCGCAACGGCGCGCGAGATGCTGACGGTCCGGCTGCCACGGGTGAACGCCTGGCTACGCGACCAGGGCATGTCCGACGGCTTCCGCATGGGCATCGGCCTCAACTCCGGCACGTTCATGTCCGGCAACGTCGGCTCCGAGCGCCGGCTCGAGTACGCAGCCATCGGCGACACGACGAACACGGCGGCGCGGCTGGAGGGCATGACAAAGGGCCATTCCCACTACCTGTTCTTCTCCGACACGACACGCGAGGCGTTGACGAACCACGTCGACGACCTCGTCTTCGTCGACGAGCTCGAGGTGCGGGGGCGTCAGGGCAAGGTCAAGATCTGGTCGGTCGAGGACGCGAGCGTCGAGGCTTTCGAGGCGCGGCGCGCTTGATGCCGCGTTACGCGCGGGCCAGGTAGCTGCGGCCGGCGCGAACGAGCACCGACTTCCGGCGCTTGAAGTCGCGGACGAGGACGACGCCCTGCGTCACACGCGTGAGCGTGCCGTCGCAGCGGTCCGCCACGAGCCAGCGCGTGCCGCGAACCGTCGCCGAGCTGTACCGCCCACGTGTCTCGAAGCGGCCCTTCCCGCTGCCCCAGAGCCTGCGCACCGGTCGCCGCGGCCGCCTCGCGTTCGACGAATCGACCGAGCTCGCGGACGAGGTGCGCCGCCGGCAGACGGTGAACTTGCCGCCGCCGAGGACGAGCTGCATGATCGCGCGGTTCGCGTGCCGCTGGCGGATCGTGAAGATGCCGTCGAAGAACTCGGCGCTGTTCGTCTGCGTCGCCGTCACGGCTGAGACGAGCCGGACCGTCCCGCGGGTCGCGTCCACGGTCGTCCCGATGGGTATCTCGGTCACGTGCTGGAGCGGCACGAAGCGGTCGGAGCCCGGCACCCGAACGAGCACCTGCCCGCGGACGGGCACCGCGCCGGCGAGCTCACCTGGTACCGGCGTCTGAATGACGTCGGTCGTGCAGTCCTGGAGGTCGTCGGCAGGGTTCCCGAGCGAGCTGACCGTGTCGACGCCGACGATGTTCGTCGAGTCCTCGTCGCCGAGCGTGTAGCTCCCCGTGTAGCTCCACGTCTCGCCGGAATCGAGGACGCCGTTGCCGTTCGCGTCTCCGCTCTGGTACGTGAGCAGGAAGTCGTCGGTCTCGTTCCCGGGCGTGCCCGCATCAGCGTCGAAGCGCGCCACCGTCAGCGCCTCGTCGCCCGTGTTGCGCACGGTGCCGACGACGTCCGCCCGGCTACCGGGCGGGAGGCGTTCGGGGCACGTCTGGCCGACGACGACGGAAGCCGTCACCGCGCTCCGTGCCGACGCCGCCGACGTTCCGGCCGGCAGGGTCGCGACGACGATCGCGGCGAGCGCGGCGAGGATCCCTGCTACCGCCAGCGGCGCCGCGGGGTTTCTGCTGATGCTCTTCGACAAGCGGTTCATCGCTTTTCCCCGATCGCCCGGAGCCTCTCTCTTCGGCATGCGGACTCGTGCCTGCCAGGGTGTTTACAGGGTTTTCGGGCCCGATTCAACGCCTCGGCTTGCCGACCATCCGCCTGACGCTTTAAGCTGCCGCGTCCGATGGCGCTGTTCCCCCCGCTTCCGCCGTTCGTCGACCTTGCCCGCCGTTCGGCAGCCGAGTTCGTCGGCACTTTCGCGCTGATCTTCGTCGGCGCCGGCGCGGTGCTGTCCGCGGGGCCCGAAGCGGGTGCCGGAAATCTCGAGATCGCGCTCGCACACGGCCTCGTCATCGGCGTCATGGTCTCGGCGGTGGGGCACATCTCCGGCGGCCACTTCAACCCCGCCGTGACGCTCGGCTTCCTGCTCACTCGCCGCATCTCGATCGTGCTCGGCCTCGTCTACTGGGTCGTGCAGCTCGGCGGCGCCGTGCTGGCCGCGCTCCTCCTCAAGTGGATCTTTCCGTCGGACACGGAGGCGAGCCTGGGCGCGCCGGCGCTGGGAGCCGGCATCGAGGTCGGCCCCGGATTGGTCGTCGAGGCCGTGCTCACGTTCTTCCTCGTCTGGGTCGTCTTCGCGACGCTCGTCGACCCGCGCGGGTCGTACACGGCAATCGCAGGGCTCGCGGTCGGCTTCGTGATCGCGTTCGACACGCTCATGGGCGGCCCGCTGACCGGGGCGATGATGAACCCGGCGCGGGCGTTCGGGCCGCAGCTCGTCGCGAACGTGTGGGACGACTTCTGGCTCTGGTACGTGGGGCCGCTCGCCGGCGGCGCGATCGCTGCGCTGCTCTACGACGAGGTCTACCTGCGCCGGGTCGGCCCCGTGCCCGTCGGCCCACCCGAGACCGGAGTCGAGGAGCCGGGCGCCGGGATGGCGGCCACCGAGGTGCGCGTCGGCGAGGTCACGCCGCCGCCTCCCCCTCCGCCTCCTTCTTAGCTAGCCCTCGTCCCGGTCGCGCGCTCGCCGCTCCTCCGGCGAGTGCTCTTCCTGCGGCGCGCCGCCGGGCCCGGCCATGACGACGCCGTCCTCCTCGACGATATCGCGCGGATCCGCCTGCCGGTACTCCTCGGTCTGTACGCCGCCGCGGGGGTCGCCTTCGCGGTCGAGCTGGTGGACGTCGCCGCTCCGGGCGCCGCCGAACAGCTTCGTGAAGAGCTTTCCGAACACGGCCGATTGCTACCCGCCGCCGCTACAATCGAACCCGCGGCGCATTCGTCTAGTGGCCTAGGACACCGCCCTCTCACGGCGGCGGCACGGGTTCGAATCCCGTATGCGCCTTTTTCGCCCGTCTGGGCGAAAAAGTGAGCTCCATGGCGAAAGCCAGGGGCGAACCTCGACCTAGTGCAACGGCACTGTCTCCGCAGGTGCGAACGCCGGCAGTGGGCGCCGACGGTGCCAGCCTTGGGACTCACCAAATCCACGGTTTGAGCATTTGCTTTCGGTGGCATCATGTGCGGTCCGTGGGTTGATCGTTCTATGGGGGTCGGTGAGTCCTTCGCGCAACGTCCTCGTCTGTTTGCTCCTTGCTGTGTTCGGCCTGACGGCAGGATCGGCGACGGCCGGGCTTCGGCCTGATCCGCCGCCGAAACCGACACCGCCGCCTCCGCAGCAGGCTCCGGCTCCCCCACCGCCTCCGGCACAGCCGCAGCCGCCTCCGCCTCCTCGCGCTCAGCCGCAGCCGCCGCCGGCGGCGCCGCGGCAACCACCTCCACCGCCCATTGCCGAGCGGCCGAGCGCGGATCAGGTTGCGGCTGCGAGGCGAGCCGCCGCGGCGCGTGCACGTAGTGCTCGCGTCCGCGCGCAGCGGGCCGCGGCTGCGCGTAAGGCAAAAGCAAAGGTGGCGCCCGTCCAAACCAAGCGTCGTCTCGTTGGACGTCGCGTGGTCGCGCCGGAGTCTTCCGAACCGGGCTTACGGGCAGGGAGAATCCTGGCCTTCGCGCTCCTCGCCCCACTCGTGCTCTTCATCCTCGCCGTCGCTCCCGCGCGCGCCCTGCCGGGAGGATGGGCGGTGCGCGCGCTCGAGCCCCGGCGCGAGGAGCTCGCGTTCCTGGGCATGGGGGTGCTCCTCCTGATTGCGTTCCTCTTCTTCGCGACGTAGCAGATGGCGAATCGACTCTTCGTACTCGTCCTGGCACTCGTGGTCGCGGTGCCGCTCGCGTCGGCCGC
The DNA here is from genome assembly GCA_046729155.1 of Actinomycetota bacterium. Classification (GTDB taxonomy): domain Bacteria; phylum Actinomycetota; class Thermoleophilia; order Gaiellales; family Gaiellaceae; genus VAXT01. Next base: position 550 of record JBKPFD010000052.1, on the reverse strand, counting down.
GCCTCGGGGCGGCTCCAATATCGATCGAGCGTCGTTCACGACTCTTGGGGACCCGCTCCCGGCGCTCTCGATCGACGACGTGATCGTCACGGAGGGTGACTCCGGAAATGTCCAAGCCATTTTCACGGTCACGCTTACGCCGGCGAGCACAGAAACCGTGTCAGTCGACTACGCCACTGCTGACGGAACTGCTGTTGCCGGTGAGGATTATCAGGCTCGGAGCGCCACGCTCACGTTCGAGGCCGGGCAGACGACGCGCACGTTCAACGTGCGCGTCGAGGGCGACACGCTCGTCGAGCCAGACGAGACGTTTTTCGTCAACCTGTCTAACCCGACGACCGCGACGATCGCCGACGGTCAGGGCCTAGGGACGATCGTCGACGACGACGGGCCGCCGCCGCCGCCACCTCCGCCTCCTCCACCACCACCACCACCACCGCCGCCACCACCACCACCGCCGCCGCCGCCGCCGCCTCCTCCTCCTCCTCCGCCCCCTCCGCCGCCGCCACCACCGCCCCTACCGCCGCCGCCTCCACCCCCGCCCCTACCG
>JBKPFD010000051.1:0-3870 GCA_046729155.1 Actinomycetota bacterium | reverse complement strand
GGCCCACCTGACGCCGATGCTCGAGGAGGAGGGTCTACCGCGGGGCGCGCTCGGCGAGAGCTGCGCGATCATGGCCTACCTGTGCAACAAGCACGGGCTCGAGCAGTTCTACCCGAGCGTCCCGGCGCGGCGGGCCATGGTCGACAACGCGATGTTCTACTTGATCGGCACCTTCTATCCGCTGCTCACGCGGGCGACCTACCCCGCGCTCGGCTTCCCGCAGTACCCCGGCGAGGTCGCGACGTCGGCGGCCGACGAGGCGATGAAGGAGCAGGCGCAGCAGGAAGCGGAGGCGGCGCTCGCCGAACCGCTCGACGTCTACCGGAGCTTCTTCATTGGCGAGAACGACTTCATCGGCGGCGACACGCCGTCGATCGCGGACATCCGCTTCGCGGCGACGCTCGAGTTCCTGCGCGCAATCGACTACGACTTCCCGGCCTGGGCCGAGGAGTACATGAGCCGGATGGAAGAGGCGCTCGGCGACGCCTACTCGGAGCCGGTCGCGGACGTGCGCGGCTACATCGAGCACGTGAAGTCGCAGCAGGGATGAGGCCCGGCTAGAAGCGCTGCCGACCGGTTCTCCATAGACGGGCGTTCTGTCCAGTCATAGGCTGGCGGTCTGATGCGCCGTCTGCCGATCGCCGCGCTGTTCCTGGCGTTGGCGCTCGGCGCGATCGAGGCAGGCGGCAGCGCGATCATCACCGGCACGGCCGGGCCGGACCAGCTGCGCGGGACGGCGTTCGACGACGAGCTCTACGGCTTCGCCGGGAACGACACGCTCGACGGCCGCGCGGGGGGCGATCTCCTCCACGGCGGGCCGGGCCGCGACCGGCTGCTCGGGAACGCGGGCTCCGACTGGTTCGCGGCGAGCTTCGACGGGCGGGTAGACACGGTGCGGTGCGGAGGGGGCCTCGACGTCGTCAACGCCGAGCGCGCGGATCGGGTGACCACGGATTGCGAGGTCGTCAGCCGCCAGCTGTCTCGTGATGTCGACCGCGCGAGCGAGGCACAACACGAGACGCAGGTCGAGCCCGACAGCGACGCCTTCGGCTCGACGATCGTGACGGTCTTCCAGTCGGGACGCTTCGCCGACGGCGGCGCCGCGAGCATCGGCTTCGCCACCTCGCGCGACGCGGGCCGCACCTGGCGCTCGGGGCTGCTCCCCAGCGTGTCGTCCTACTCGAGGCCGCCGGGCTCGTCGTTCCCCGTCAGTGACCCGGTCGTTGCGTACGACGCGGCGCACCGCTGGTGGCTCGCGGCCTCCCTCACCAGCTCGGGTGTCCTCATCAGCCGCTCGCGAAACGGCGTGACCTGGCGGATGCCGGTCTCCGCGACCGGCGGCGACGTGGGCGAGTACGACAAGGAGTGGATCGTCTGCGACAACTGGCGCGGGAGCCGGTTCCGTGGACGCTGCTACCTCGCGTACATGAACTTCGCGACGAACGTGATCGAGACGAGGCGCTCGGTCGACGGCGGAGCGACCTGGTCTCGGCCCGTGACGGTCGACGCCAACCGGCCCGGCGCCGTCGTCAACGGCGTGCAGCCGGTCGCGCGGCCCAACGGCGACCTGCTGCTCGTCTTCTCCGTGTTCGCCGCGCTCGACTTCGGCAGCGAGATCGCCGTCGCGCGCTCGACGGACGGCGGTGCGAGCTTCTCACCGCCGACGCGGGTCGCCCCGTTGCGTGGCATCGAGCTGCCCTGGATGCGGGCGCCGTCGTTCGCGTCGGTCGACGTGGACGCCTCGGGGACGGTCTACGTCGCCTGGAGCGAGGGGTGCGTGACGGAAGAGTGCGTCGCCGACATCGTCCTCGCGCGCTCGCCTGACGGGCTCAACTGGAGCGAGGCCGTGGTGATCCCGATCGCGGCGTTCGGGCGGTACGGAGACCACTTCCTGCCCGGTCTGGCAGTCGATCCGGCGACCTCGGGCGCGAGAGCGCGGATCGCGCTGCTCTACCACTCGATGGGGCCCTCCTTCTTCTGCGACCCGGTCAGCTGCCTGACCGTTGACGTCGGCATGACGGTCTCGCGCGACGGCGGCAGGACCTGGACGAGCCCGCAGCGGCTCAACGCGATCCCGATGTCTCCGCTCTGGATGGCGGACACGTCGCTCGGGCGGATGCTCGGCGACTACGTCTCGGTGTCGTGGGTGCGCGGCCGGCCGATTCCGGTGTACTCGCTCGCGTCGGCGCCGACCCGCGGCCTGCTGCAGCAGGCGATCTTCGCCGGGACGCGCATGCCCTCCGCCGCGGCGCGCTAAGGCTCGAGCTTCCGCTCCCAGACGACGATCCGCGGATCGGGTCGCATGCCCGCGCGCTCGTAGAGCCGAAGAGCCCCGCTCAGGTTCTCGGCATCCACGTGGAGCGAGACTCGCCGCTTTCCGCGCCGCGCGAACTCCGCGAAGGCGTGCCGGAGGAGCGCCAGCCCGAGGCCTTCGCCGCGCCGGTCTGCTCGGACGCCGAGCTCGCCAACGTAGCCCGCCTCGGGGTCCTCCGCGAAGTCGGCAACGCACAGCACGAAGCCGGCGATGCCCTCAGCGTCCTCGGCCAGGAACCAGAGCGTCGGGTCGAAGGTGCCGTCGCCGGTGTACTCGTGGAGCCACTCGTCGAACGAGGGCGTGCTGCCCCAGTGGTCGCGGAAGATCGCCGTCTGCGCTTCATAGACCCCCGCTAGGTCGCTGTCCTGGTGGAGCGCGCGTACGTCGACACCCGCCGGCCACTCCGGCGCCTCGAGGGGCTCGTCGAGGTCGGCCGTCATCAACAGGAAGTAACGCACGGGCGCGAATCCGCTCCCCTCGAGGAGGCGGCCCGCGGCGTCGTCCTTCGGCCAACTCGTCGCGTGCAGCACGGTCTGTCTGCCGGGCGGGGTCAGATCGACGGCTCGCGCCGAGGCGCGGTCGAGGAGCGCGGTCGCGATGCCTTGACCGGTGCATTCGGGGTCGACGCGCACGTAGCAGACCACCTCCGTGTGCGGCTCCTCCGACCACACCTCGGCAAAGCCGGCGATCTCACCGTCCTCGCGTTCGAAGAGCCAGGTGTCGAGCGCCGGGTCCGAGCCAGGCTTGGTGAGGCGCTGCCGCATCTCGCCGGCGGACGCGCGCCTCACGCCCTGGTGGGCGAGCGTGCAGCGGCCCATGAACGCGGCCAGGCGCTCGACGTCGTCGAGCGTCGCAGCTCGAATCTGCATGTGAAGCTCCTTTGCGGAAGCGGGAGTACGCCCTACGGCTTGGAGCCGTGGAAGCGCCTGAGCGAGATCTGGTTCATGGCCACCTCCTTGGGTCGTACGTCGCGGAGCCTACTCGCCGGGCAGGTCCCTGTCCCGCGGAACGCGTTCGCGCCCGCCGGTGTAGTCGCCGTGGACGTGTTGCGCTTCCCAACGCGTCACCCGGCCGGCTGGGTCTCGTCGTTGTTGCGGCGGTCGTCTGCACGCGAGCGCCGTCAAACCGGGGTTCGAACGACGAGGCGGGTCTTGCGGCCCGCCTCGTCGAATTCGCGGCCTTACGGTCTCCTAGTTACCTTCCACCGCGCCCCACCAGCAGGGCGACCGGGAAGCCGCGCCGGCGTACGGCGCCGGCTCGCGGAGTCTGCCCGACGACGCGGCCCCGGAACGAGCGCCTCGAGCGCACCCGCCTGACACGGCCGACCGCGCACTTCCGCGCCCGGATCCGCTGCCTCGCCTGCCCGAGCCTGAGGCCGATCACGTTCGGCACGCGGCAGCGCACTGGAGGTGGCGGTGGCGGTGGCGGCGGAGGTGGTGGGGGCGGCGGCGGAGGTGGTGGAGGTGGAGGTGGAGGTGGAGGTGGAGGAGGAGGAGGAGGAGGAGGCGGCGGCGGTGGCGGCGGCGGTGGCGGCGGCGGCTGCGTTCCCACAATCG
>JBKPFD010000050.1:0-21959 GCA_046729155.1 Actinomycetota bacterium | reverse complement strand
CGTGCCGAGATCGGCTCGCGCGGCTTGGCCTTGCGGTCCTGGCGCGCGTACGGGAAGAGCGGGATCACGGCCGTGATCCGCTTCGCGGACGCGAGCCTGGCGGCCTGGATCATGAACAGCAGCTCCATGATGTTGCGGTCGACCGGCTCGCAGCCCGTCTGGACGATGAACGCATCGGCGCCGCGGATCGACTCGGTGTAGCGACAGTACGTCTCGCCGTTCGCGAAGGTCTCGAGCTCCACGTCACCGAGCTCGATCCCGAGCTGCTCGGCCATCGCCTGCGCCAGCTCCGGGTGGGAGCGCCCGGAGAAGAGCATCAGCCGCTTCTGCGGCCCCCGTTCGATGAAGTGCCCGGGCAAGGGCTCGGCGCGGCTCTCGCTCTCGAGCCCGGGGAGCGTCGTCAGCTCAGTCGTCACGCTTTCCATGCTTTTTGTAGACGTGGCCTTCTTTCGTGACCTGGCGCGGGGCGAAACCCGCGAGGGAGCCTGGCGGGACATCTTCCGTGATGACTGCGCCCGCCGCAATCCAAGCATCGTCGCTAATTTCGACCGGAGCAACGAACGTATTGTCGACACCGGTTCTGACGTTACGGCCGATCGTCGTCCGCCCCTTCGGCCGACCAGGCTCGTGCGGGTAGTTGGCGGTGATGTTGCCGGCGCCGATGTTCGTGCCTTCGCCGACCTCGGCGTCGCCGATGTACGAGAGGTGCGGCACCTTCGCACCCTCGCCGATGTGCGAGTTCTTGATCTCCACGAATGTCCCGGCTTTCGCGCGCGCCTCGAGAACCGTGCCGGGGCGAAGGTAACAGAACGGTCCGACCAGCGCGAGCGTGCCGATCCGGGCGTCGACGGCGACGGCGTGCGGGCCGATCTCGGCGCCCGCGGCAACGCGTGTACGGCCGCGCAGGACCGTGAACGGATGGATGACGGCGTCGGCCTCGAGCTCGACGTCTGCGTCGATCCAGGTCGTCGCCGGGTCGACGATCGTCACGCCGGCCAGCATGTGCGCCTCGTTCACGCGGTCGCGGAGCTCGGCCGCCGCGGCGGCGAGCTCGGCTCGCGTGTTCACGCCCTCGGCGTCGCGCGCAGGGTTCGCGAGATGCGCGGCGACACGTTGCCCGTTGCGGACGAGATGGCGAACGGCGTCGGTCAGGTAGAGCTCGCCCTGCGCGTTGTGCGCATCGAGGCGCTCGAGCGCGGGCCACAGCGCCTCGCTGTCGAAGACGTAGATGGAGGAGTTGACTTCGCCGATCCCGAGCTGCTCCTCGGTCGCATCCGGTGCTTCGACGATCTCGCGGACGGCTCCGTCGGCGTCTCGGACGATGCGACCGTAGTCGCCCGGCTCGTCCGGCTCGAAGGAGAGAACGGTCGCGGCGGCGCCCTCGCTGCGGTGGGTCTCGAGCAGGCGCTCGAGCACATCGCGCCGAAGCAGCGGCGTGTCCCCGGAAAGGACGAGGACGTCGCCCGTGAAGCCGTCGAGCGCTTCGCGGGCGGACGCGAGCGCATCGCCCGTTCCGCGCGGCTCCGCCTGCACGGCGACCTGGACGCCGTCGAACGCGTCGCTCGTCTGAGGGGCTGCGACGACCACCAGCGGTTCGGGGCCGAGTGCGCGGCCGGCCTCGAGCACCCAGTCGACCATCCGCCGGCCGAGGAGCGTGTGGAAGTGCTTCGGGACCGCCGAGCGCATGCGCGTGCCGAGGCCTGCGGCGAGCACGACGGCTGCGAGGCTGCGCTGCGTCATTGGCGAGATACGTGCTGGGGCGCCAGGATTCGAACCTGGGATCGCGGGACCAAAACCCGCTGCCTTACCACTTGGCTACGCCCCAAAGGGTTAGTCGGAGCCGCTTCAGGTCGGGCCTTCAGGACCTCAGTGTACGCCTCAGTGGCGCTCGGAGAGGAGCACGATCAGCGCGAGAATCGCGAGTAGGGCCACGGCTACCAGCGCAAGGGTCCCGACGACGATGACGAGCACCGGGACGAGCGCGACAAGCGCTTGGGACACCGCGGCGATCCAGGCGGTATGGCGTAGGGCGTCCGAGCGCAGACGAGCGCCGACCGCGAAGTAGAGGACGACGAAGGCGATCGCGATGACGAGCGCGATCGGCCACGCGATGACCTTGAACGCGACGAGGATGCCCTCGATGACCGCGATCCAGATCGCAACACGAAGCCGCCGCTCCCGCAGCCAACGCCCCAGCCGGGTCGTCCGGTGCTCGACCACCTGGCCGGGGCCGAGCTCCGGCCTCCCATAGACCATGGATCAACCGTACCAAGCCGGAACCGTCAGCCAGACCCGGTTGTGGCGACCCAGTGCCGCCCTGGCGCGGGCGGCTTCGTCTCGGCGCATGAAGAGGCCGTAGACGGCCCGGCCGGCGCCGCTCACGTCGGCGCGGAAGGCGCCCAGCCGCCGCAGCTCGTCCGTGGCCGGGGACGAGCCCGCTCCCATCTGTCCCGTCGCGAGGTCGTTCGGCGGGAGCGCGCCGAGCTCCCGCGGCCGCCGGACGCGCGCGACTGTCCGGCGCAGCTGGTCGCGCCGCGGCGAGAAGCGCTTCGTGCCGCCGCGCTCGTCGAGCTGCGCGTAGACGGCGCCCGTGGACTCCTTCGTCGCGAGGCGGGGCACGGCGACGACGACGTAGTAGTCCTGCGGCAGGTCGAGCGGCGTGAGCTCGCTGCCGTCTCCCTCCCCCAGCTGCGGGCCCTGCGTCAAAAAGAACGGGACATCGGACCCGAGCTCGCGGGCCAGCTCGTGCAAGGCGGTGGGCGGAAGCGGGCTCTCGAGCGTCTCGTTCGCCAGCCGGAGCGCCGTGGCGGCGTCCGAGCTGCCGCCGCCGAGGCCGGCCGCGACGGGGATCTTCTTGTCGATTCGGACGGACCAGCCCGGCTCGACGCCGGCCTCTTTCGCCAGCGCCGCGAGCGCGCGGGTCACGAGCGTGTCCCTCCCGAAGCCGCGCACGGTGAGTTCCGGCGCGGGCTCGAGCGAGATGCGGTCGGCCAGGTCCACGCGCTGCAGCACGGTTGCGACCTCGTGCTTGCCGTCGGGTCGCTTCGGCCCGACGATCAGCGCGAGGTTGATCTTCGCAGTCGCCGGTGCTCGCGTCACCCGAGCGCCTCGGCGAGGCGGACGAACTCGCCGGGAGCAAGCGCCTCCGCCCGCACCTCGGCCGGCTTCCCTATCTCCTCGAGCGCGGCGGCCGCGCCGTCGCGGGAAACGAGGCCGGCGAGCTCGAGCGAGTTCGGCAGCGTCTTGCGGCGGTGCGCGAACGCGCCCTCGACGACGCGCTTGACGAAACCGAAGTCGCGCGGGAGGCCCCTTCGGCGGAACGCGACGAGCGCCGAGTCGACGTTCGGTTGCGGCCGGAAGACCGTCCGCGACACGGGATGGAAACCCGTTCGCTCGGCGCCGAGCTGGACGAGCACCGAGACGGCCCCGTATGCCTTCGTTCCCGGCTCGGCGAAGAGCCGGTCGGCCACCTCGCGCTGGACCATGACCGTCCAGTGGCCTACATTCGGCAGCCCCTCGATGCCCTCGACGATCAGCGGCGTCGCGATGCTGTACGGCAGGTTGGCGACGAGCTTGTTCGCGTCGGGCGCGAGTGCGGCCAGGTCGAGGCGAAGCGCGTCTCCGAGGGTCAAGTCGACGTTGCCGCGCGCCGCGAGCCGCTCGCGGAGATGAGGCTCCAGTGCCCGGTCGAGCTCGACCGCGTGCACGCGCGCGACGCGGTCTGCCAGGTACGTCGTCAGAACGCCGAGGCCGGGCCCGACCTCGAGCACCACGTCGGACGCGTCCAGCTCGGCCAGCCGCCCGATGACGCCGAGGATGTTCTCGTCGACGAGGAAGTGCTGGCCGAGGTCGCGGTTGGGCGAGACGGGCAGCCTGGTCACGGCAGCGAGAAGGCCGCCGCTGCGTTCGCGTCGATGCGCGCGGCGAGCTCGTCCGCGTCCTCGCCGCGGGTCTTCGCGAGCACGCCGACCGTATGGACGACGTTCGCCGGCTCGTTCGGCCGCCCTCGACGTGCCTGCGGCGACAGGTACGGGCTGTCCGTCTCGGCCAGGATGCGCTCGGCCGGCACGCGCGCTGCGGCAACTCGCAGGTCCTGCGCCTTCGGGTACGTGACGTTCCCGGCGAACGACACGTAGTAGCCGCGCTCGAGCGCGACGGGCAGGAGCGCCGGCGAAGAGAAGCAGTGCAGGACGACCGTGCCGTCGAAAGCGGCGAGCGCCCGGGCCGTGTCGTCGTCGGCGTCGCGGTTGTGGATCACGACCGGCTTGCCGTGCGCCGCGGCCAGCTCGAGCTGTCCCTCGAAGAGCCGCAGCTGGCGGTCGCGCGGCGCGTGGTCGCGGAAGTAGTCGAGGCCGGTCTCGCCGACCGCGACCGCCCGCTCGTGCCCGAGCAGCTCGTCCAGCTCAGGGAGGCGGTCGGCCTCGTCACCGCCGGCCTGGTGCGGGTCGATGCCGAGCGCGGCGAAGACCTCCTCGTGCCGCTCCGCGAGAGCGAGCGCAGTGCGGCAGGACTCGAGGCCGGTTCCGACTGTCACGACGCGATCGACTCCAGCGGAGCGCGCCCGCCGCAGGAGTGCCGACGGCCGGTCCGCGCAGGCATCGAGATGCGCGTGCGTGTCGATCAACTCGGGTGGTGCGGAGTCGCCGGCTCCCCGGCCGAGCGCTCCATGCGCTCGAGCTCCTCCGGCACGACCGTGTCGGCGTCGAGCTTCTTGAAGAGCGGCCGCGGCTGGGGAAGCTGCCGCCCGGGCGGTAGCGAGCCGCGCTCCCAGCTTCCCTCGACGCTCTCGTAATCGCCAGTCAAAACCTCGTGGGGGTCTTGCTCCTCGGTTTCGACCTCCCGAAGCTCCAGCGACCCCGCCAGCGACCCCTCGTAGCCGAGCAGCTCGTGCAGATCCTGGCTCGAGAAAGGCAGGAAGGGGCTGAACATCGTCTTCAGATCGTCGATAGCGCGCAGCGCGACGTAGAGCACCGTCCCGGCCCGCTCGCGGTCCGTCTTGATCGTCGCCCACGGCGCCTGGTCGCTCGTGTACTGGTTGACGAGGGACGCGAGCCGCATCGCCTCGGCGAGTGCTGCCCGGAAGCGCGCCGCCTCGATCTGCTCCCCGACGGACTCGAAACCGCCTGCGACGGCGTCCAGCAGGGCGCGGTCTGCCTCCTGCAGCTCGCCCGGCTCGGGGACCCCACCGAAGTTCCGGTGCGCGCTCGTCAGCGTCCTGTTGACGAGGTTGCCCCAGTTCGCGACGAGCTCGTCGTTGTTGCGCCGCACGAACTCGGACCACGTGAAGTCCGTGTCCTGGCTCTCCGGGCCGGCCGCCGTTAGGAAGTACCGGAGCGGATCCGGCTCGTAGCGGCTGAGGAAGTCCCGCACTTCGATCGCGACGCCGCGGCTCACGCTGAACTGACGGCCCTCCATGGTCAGGAACTCGCTGGCGACGATGTCGTACGGCAGTTCGAGCCGCCCCTTGCCGGCGCCGTACTCGCCCCCCTCGCCGTAGCCGAGCAACATGCTCGGCCAGATGACGGTATGGAAGACGATGTTGTCCTTGCCCATGAAGTACGAGTGCAGGGCTTGCGGGCTCTGCCACCAGTCCCGCCAGGCGTCCGGAGTCCCCCGGTTCGCAGCCCACTCGATGCTCGCCGAGAGGTAGCCGACCACCGCGTCGACCCAGACGTAGATCCGCTTGTCCTCGCGCTCCACGTAGCCGGGGACGGGGACCGGAACGCCCCAATCGAGGTCGCGCGTGATCGGCCGCGGCTTGATCTCCTCGACGAGCTTGAGCGAGAAGTTCCGCACGTTCGCCCGCCAGTGCTGCTGCTTGCCGATCCACTCGGCGAGCTGCTCCGCGAAGGCGGGCAGGTCGAGAAACAGGTGCTCGGTTTCCCTGAAGACGGGCGGCGTCCCGTCGATCTTCGAGCGCGGGTTGATCAGGTCGGTCGGGTCGAGCTGGTTGCCGCAGTTGTCGCACTGGTCGCCGCGCGCGTCCGGAAATCCGCAGATCGGACACGTGCCCTCGATGTAGCGGTCCGGAAGCGTGTGGCCCGTGGTGGTGGAGAACGCCCCGAGCGTCGTCTGCTCGAAGATGTAACCGTTCTCGTAGAGAGTCCGAATGAGGTCCTGCACCACCCGGTAGTGGTTCTTCGTCGTCGTGCGCGTGAAGAGGTCGTAGGCGAGCCCGAGGTCGCGCAGGTCCTCACGGATGAGTCGGCTGTACTTGTCGGCCGTCTCACGCGGCGACGCGCCTTCGCGGTCGGCCGCGACCATCACGGGCGTCCCGTGCTCGTCGGTGCCGCTGACCATGAGCACGTGGTTGCCGCGCAACCGGTGATAGCGCGCGTAGACATCCGAAGGGACGCCGAAGCCGGCGACGTGCCCGATGTGCCTCGGACCGCTCGCATACGGCCACGCGACTGCGACGAGAATCCGTTGAGGCGTGCGGTTCTGCGAGACGTTCCTCCGCAGGAGTCGGGATCTCGGACATCTTACGGAGCGCGTTTTCGCCCACCCGCCGCCGTGCAGTGACCGCGACCGGCCTGCGCCTGAACACGACGCCGATACCGCCGAGCGCAACACCGACGAGCGCAAGACCGACGAGCCACAGGTGCGCACCCCCGGAGGATCGCGAGGCGCGGCGAAGAGGAAGCACGCGCGGCTCGATGCGTCGCGTCTCGACGGGCTGCTTCCGAACCGTCACGACCACGGCCGGCGCCTGTGCCGTGCGGTGCGCCCGCGGCCGAGCCCGCGGCGGAGCTGCATGCCGGGTCACGGCGACCGCGGCAGGCGGAGGTGGCTCACCCACTCGGGTCAGCGTCAGCGGCCGAGCCTTCGCGGACACGCCGCCCCGAGCAGTGCGAGCCGGAGCCGGAGCGCCGCCTCGCACACGTGGACCCGCTGAACGAGGCCTCGACGGCGTGACGGGTGGCGCCGTCACCGCGGGGGCAGCGGCCGCCGTGCGCACGGACGGCACGGCCGTCTGTGACTGCGAGGCCTGGGACTGCCCCGCCGGCGCCGGGGCGGGCTCCGGACCGGGCAGCGTCTCGGTGTCGGCGGAGCGGCGAGGCGGGAGCAGCGAGAGTGGGTCGACGTACCCGTGCGGCTCGGCCGTGACGCGGACCCCGAGGTAGACCCACGGCCCGCGCGAGTCCCCCTCGCCCTCCGGTTCGACCTCGGCGAGCACATCGCCTTCCTCGACCCAGGTACCGGCACGCACTGCGAGCGGCCCCAGGTGCAGGAGCGTCACCGAGTAGCCGTCCTCGGTCCGGAGCGTAAGCGTTCGACCGGCGCCGGGCACCACCCCCGCGAACGAGACGAGCCCGGCAACCGGGGCGAGCACGTTCTCGCGCGCCGACGCGCCGATGTCGATGCCGCGGTGCTGTCCGCCCCCGTACGGGTCACCTTCGACGTGGAACGGCTCGAGCACCGGCCCTGACACCGGCCACGCCCACGCAAAGCCGGCCTGAGGGAACGCAAGCGCGACCACGAGCAGAGCGAGTGCGACCAGCGCGGGAACCCGGCATCTGTTGCCAATCTTGAAAACCACTTCGGGCCACCGTATCAGGGCCGTCGGTCGTTGTCAAATCTGACTACAGCGAGGTGCGGTAGAGCCGGTTGCGCGGGATGTTCGTCAGCCGCGAGACGAGATCGGCGGCCTGCCTGCGGCCGAGACCCGCATCGACGAGCTCCGCGACCGCGGCGAGCGCCTCGTCGTCGGGCCCGTTCACATCGGCCTCAGCTGCCCCGAGCACGACCGTGATCTCCCCTTTAGGCGGCTCGGCGAAGCGCGCGGCGACCTTCTCGGCCTCTCCGCGCACGACCTCCTCGAAGCGCTTCGTCAGCTCGCGGCAGACCGCGACCGGCCGCGCCGGCTGTGCACGAGCGAGCGACGCGAGGCTCGCCGGCAGCCGCCGCGGCGACTCGAACGCGACGACGGGATGCGGCCAGCGGGCGAGCTCCACCCAGAGCTGCTCGAGGGCGCGCTCGCCGCGCGGCAGGTAGCCGATGAACTGGTAGCGCTCGCCCGCGAGGCCGCTCGCGACGAGCGCGGTCTCGACCGCGGAGGGCCCGGGCAGCACCGTCACCGGCACGCGGGCCTCCAGCGCGGCCGCGATCAGGCGCGCGCCCGGGTCGCTCACGGCCGGGAGGCCTGCGTCGCTCAGCAGGGCGATCCGCTCGCCCGCTTGCAGCCTGGGCAGGATCTCCGCCACGCGCTTGGCCTCGTTGTGCTCGTGGTAGCTGACGAGCTTGGCGCGGAGACCGTGCCGCTCGAGCAGCTTGCGCGTCTGCCGAGTGTCTTCGCAGAGCACGACGTCGGCCTCCCGGAGCTCGGCCAGCAGACGGAGCGTGACGTCGTCGAGGTTGCCGATCGGCGTGGCGCAGACGGCGAGCGGCATGCCGCCTACTCGCGATCGAGCCGCTCGAAGGCGATCAGGGCCGCCCCGACCATGCCGGCGCGCGGGCCCAGCTGCGCGGGGACGATCCGCACGAGGTCGCGGCCGGGCGGCAGTGCCTCCTGGGCGACGGCCTCGCGCGCCGCGTCGAAGAGGAGCTCGCCCGCCATGGCGAAGCCGCCGCCGAGGACGACCATCTCCGGCTCGAAGATGTTGATCAGCGTCGCGATCCCGGCGCCGAGCTTGTGGCCGACCTCGGCGAGCGCGGCCGCGGCGGCCTCGTCGCCGTCACGCGCCCGCAGGACCAGCTCCCGCGCGTTGGACGACGGGCCGTAGAGCTCCCGGGCCGCGCGGTCGGCCGCGCTCCCGGAGATCAATGTCTCGAAGTGGCCATGGCCGTCGCAGCCCGGACCGCACGGCGGCCCGCCGTACTGGAGCACGATGTGGCCGAGCTCGGCGCCGGCTCCGATCGCACCTCGGTAGGGCTTCCCGTCGAGGATCAGCCCGCCGCCGATCCCCGTGCCGAGTGTGAGCATGATCATGTGGCGCGTGCCGCGGCCCGCGCCGAGCTGCCACTCGGCGATCGCCGCGGCGTTGCCGTCGTTGTCAATCCCTACCGGCAGCGCGAAGCGGTCCGACATCCGGCTGCGAAACGCGACCCCGGTGAGCGGGACGTGAACCGACGACACGGCGGTGCCAGCGTTCTGGTCGATCGTCGACGGGAGCCCGAAGCCGAGCGCGTCGATCTGCTCCTCGGCCCGCAATTCCTCGACGACCTCGTCGAGCGTCGCGAGCAGCTCGTCCTGGGACTCGTTCGGCGTCGCGCGCTCGGCGGTGCGCCCGACGTCCCCGTCCCGGCCGACGACGCCAGCGAGGGTTTTCGTGCCGCCGACGTCGACGCCGATGACGCGTTGGGCTGCCAACCGGCGGCTACATTACCCAGCCGAATGGCGGAAGGAGAGAAGCCCTACCGCGTGTACCGTGGCGGGCGCGTGCGGGGCCGAGTTCCGACGCTTCCGAAGCCCGAGCGCGCTCCGAGCAGAGACGGCCGGCGGCGTCCCAGGCTCCGTTACCCGGGCCCGGGCCCGAAACGCGACACCGGGAAGCGCCCGAACTGGCGCCGCCGCATCCTGCTCGTCCTCGGTGCCCTCTTCCTGCTCCTGATCGTCTGGCTCGTGATGAGCTACCTCGCTCTACGGAGCGGCGCCAAGGACGCCAACGCGCGCCTCTCTCCCGCCGCCAAAGCGGCGCTCGAGCCGCAGGACGGGTTGATCCTGTCGAACCCGAGCGTCTTCCTGCTGATCGGCACCGACCACGCCGCGTACCAGCGCCAGCGCCGCGGGTTCCGCCGCGCCGACTCGATCATGCTCGTGCGCACGGATCCCGGCCGCGGGCGCGTCTCCTACCTGTCGATCCCGCGCGACCTGCGCGTCGAAGTGCCCGGCTACGGGTTCGAGAAGATCAACTCGGCGATGCAGCTCGGAGGCGCGCCGCTCGCGATCCGGACGGTGCGCGGCCTCCCGCAGCTCCCCGAGGTGAACCACGTCGTCATCGTCAACTTCGACGCATTCAAGGAAGTGATCGACAAGGTCGGCGGAGTGACGGTCGACGTCCCCGGGCCGATCCTGGCCAACAAGTTCGATTGCCCATACCCGACGCAGGCGCGGTGCGACCAGTGGCAGGGCTGGCGCTTCGCAAAGGGCAAGCAGACGATGGACGGCCGCCGTGCGCTCGTCTACTCGCGGATCCGGGAGAACAAGCTCAACCCGCGCGAGACCGACTTCACGCGCGGCGAGCGGCAGCAGGCCGTCATCCAGGCGCTGCTCTCGAAGCTGACCAGCGTCGGCGTCTTCGTGAAGCTGCCGTTCATCGGCGACGACGTCATGCGGCCGCTGACGACGGACCTCACGGCCGGACAGCTGATTCAGCTGGCGCTCGTCAAGAAACGAAGCGGCCGGGAGCTTCACTGCCGGCTCGGCGGAGAGCCGCAGAACTTCGGCGCCGGCTCTTTCATCCAGCTCGACGAGGAGGCGCGCCGCACCGTGCTCGCCTTCCTCGGCAAATCGGCGCCGCAGCCGCCCCTGCCCGGCTCCACGTTCGGGTCCGGCTGCCCGGCCCGTTAGCCCTAGGTCTCGGCGACCTTCTTCTTCTTCTCGTCCTTCTTCTTGTCGTCGGAAGACGGCTTGTCGCCGTCGGCCGAGGGCTCCTTCTTCCGGCCCGAGCGCCCGTAGTCGGTGGCGTAGAACCCGGAGCCCTTGAAATGGACCGCAACCGGGTAGAGGACCCGTTGCACGGGGCCTTCCCCGCACACCTCACAGACCTCCGCCGGAGGGTCGGACATGCGCTGGAACACCTCGAAAACATGCCCATTCGGGCACTTGTATTCGTAAATGGGCATGCAGACGAAGGATAGCCGGGGCACCTGAAGTGCTACGTTCCGCGCTCGCCGGTAAGCGGCCCTCTTCGACCTTGGCACAACCGCCCGCGACGCAGACGAGAAGGCCGCGGACGCGGCCCGTGCCGCTAGCCGCGGACCCCCCTCAGTCGTACATCCCCCGCCAGCTCGAGATCGGCGAGCGCACGTTCCGGATCGGCGTGGCCGCCTGCACGACGGCCGTCGCCGCCTTCCTGCTCGCGCGGCTGACGGCCTGGCCGCCGCACGAGGACGAGACGCTCGCGCTCTTCGTCGGGCGGAGCTCTCTGCCCGACATGCTCGAGACCGTCCTCGGGCAGCGCGGCGGTGCGCCCCTGCACTTCCTCTTCGCGTGGGGGGTCGCCCACCTCGGCGGCGGGCTCGTCGCCCTCCGCCTGGTGAGCGCGGCCTTCGCGGTCGCGAGCGTCCCCGTCATCGCGCTCCTCTGCGCGCGCCTCGCCGGACGCGCCGCCGCCCTCGCGGCCACGATCCTCGTCTCGGCGAGCTGGATGCTGCTCTTCCACGGGGTCTACGGCCGGATGTACTCGCTCTTCCTGCTCACGAGCACGCTCTCGTACCTCGCCTTCGTCGACGTCGTCACTCGCGGCGGGAGGCGGCGCTGGGTGCTCTGGGCGATTGCCGTCCTCGCGGTGGTCGCGACCCATCCGTACGGCGCGCTCGTGCTCGCCTCGCAGGCTCTGTTCGTCCTCGCGCGCGCGAGGCCCCGGGGGGCGCTCGTCGCCGGGGCCGCCGTGGTCGTGGCCGGCACGCCCTTCTGGTACACCGACCTCGTCCTCGCCGGGCGCTTCGACGTCAGCGTCGGGACCGGCGGCGCGAAGCTCGACGGGCCGCTGCCCGTCGCGGAGTACCTCGTCGACGTCGCCGGCGACTTCACGGCCGGCTACCTGGTCGCGGTCGTCGCCGTCCTGGCACTCGCGACCGTCGGCGCGCGCGGTCTCTGGCTCCGCAGCCGTGCGGCCGCTGCGCTCGCGGGCCTCGTGCTCGGGGTCCCCGCGGTCGCGCTGACCGCCGCGCAGTTCGGCGAGTCGACCTCGCCGGAGTCCCGTCACCTCGTCTTCGCCCTGCCGTTCTTCGCGGCCCTCGTCGGCACAGGATTGCTCGTGCTCGCACGCCGCCGCATGGCGGTCGTCGTCGCGGTGCTCGCAGCCCTCGTCGCGGCGGAGGTCGCCTGGGGTTGGCAGAAGACGCCGCCGCTCTACGAAGGCGAGCCGGCTTCGCGTGTCGAGGCTCGCAAGGCCGCCTCGGCCTGGCTGGCCGCGACGGGGCGCTCGGACGACGTGCTCTTCGGCTACGAGGCGCTCTACCTCGGCGCGTGGGAGCGCAGCGACCGCTTCTCCCGCACCGTCGTCCCCCGCGCCGACGCGAAGCTCGCGCTCGAGGCCCTCCGGTCGGCATCCAGCCTCGGACGCGGCGTGTGGGTCTTCGACGCGAGCGACACGAACAACTTCGTCCCTCAGGAGAGCGTGCCTCTCCGCTACCCGAAGCCGGCCGGCGACTTCGAGGCACGTGTCTTCGGCCCCTTCCTCGTCATCCGCAGCCGAAAGCCGAGCGAGAACCCGCGCCGGTTCCTCGAGCAGTCACGGAGCGTCGAGCAGGTGGGGCGATCGCTCTACATGGGCGACGCGGACGTGAACCTGCTCACCGTCGAGCAGGCTCTCGCTCGGCTCTAGCCTCTTTTTCGATCGTCTCCCGGTAGCACGGCGCTTCCTCGAAGGCGGCAAGGCCGGCCGCGTGGATCGGCTTCGCGCGCAGGCGGCGGGCGCGCCGCGCGGCGGCGAAGACCGCAGAGGCGCCGACGACGCCGCCGAACAGAAACGAGCGGAGACGCGCTCCCCCGCGCTCTTCGTCCATGGGAGCATTCTAGGCGTGATGCTTGCCTGCCTCGGCGACCTCCTCCTCGACGTGATCGTGCGCATGGACGTCGGTCTCGCGAACGACTCCGAAGCGGGGGCGGAGACCCGCGTCGGCGCGGGCGGACAGGCCGCGAACGTCGCGGCGTGGGCAGCGGAGCTGGGCGCGTCGGCGCGCTTCGTCGGCAAGGTCGGCGACGACCCGGCAGGCGAGGTCGCGCGCGGCGAGCTCGAGCGGCGCGGAGTCGAGGTGCTCGGCCCGCGCGCCGAAGGCCGGAACGGAGTCGTCGTCTCTCTCGTCGGCGAGGACGGGAGCAGGACGATGCTCTCCGACCGCGGCGTCGCGCCCGACCTGCGCGCGGAGGAGCTCGAGATGAGTTGGTTCCGCGGCGTCGAGCGCCTGCACCTGTCCGGCTACTCGCTGCTGCGCAACCCGATCGCGGAGGCGGCGGCGAAGGCGGCCGGCGCCGTCACCGCGCTGGGCGGCCGGGTCAGCGTCGACCTTTCGTCGGCGGCGGGCATCCGCGCTTTCGGGCCGGAGCAGCTGCGCCGCCGGGTCGAGCTCCTGGCTCCTGAGGTCGTCTTCGCGAACGAGGAGGAGCTCGACGCGCTCGGAAGCCCACCTCCCGCGGCGACGGTCGTCGTCAAGCGCGGGCCGGCCGGGTTCTCCGTCGGAGACGAGCTGGTTCCAGCCGCGGCCGTCGACGCGGTCGACACGACGGGCGCGGGCGATGCTCTCGCGGCGGGCTTCCTCGTCGGAGGGCCGGAGCTGGCGCGGGAGGCGGCCGCCCGCTGCGTCGCCCAGCTGGGAGCGATGCCGTGAAAATCGAGATCGTGCGGGCGACTCGGCGAGGCTTCCGCGAGCGGGGGACGTGGCGCTATCCGCCGCCCTTCGACGTCTACGACGAGGACAGCAAGCCGGTCAAGAACCCCGAGCGGTTCTTCGAGGCTCGCGACCAGGACGGTGCCCTGGTCGGCTTCTACTACTTCGAGCGGAGGGGCCGCACCGTGAAGTTCGGGCTCGGGCTGCGGCCGGACCTGACGGGCCTCGGTCTGGGCGTCGATTTCGTCACGGCCGGGATGGAGTTCGCGCGCGATCATTACAGCGCGGAGCGCATGGTGCTCGAGGTCTTCTCGTTCAACGAGCGCGCGCTGAAGGTCTACGAGCGGGCCGGGTTCCGGGTGACCGGCCGCCGCAAGCAGGTCTACCGCAAGCGAGAGCTCGAGACCGTGGACATGGAGGCGCGGCTCTGAACGGCCCGCTGCAGGTCGCGCCCGAGGTCGCGGACGCGATCCGCGCGCGCCGGGCCGTCGTCGCCCTCGAGACGACCCTCGTCGCGCACGGCTTCCCGGGGGGCGAAGGCGTCGCCGTCGGGCTCGAAAGCGAACGCCGTATCCGCGAAGCCGGCGCGGTGCCGGCGACCGTGGGCGTCCTCGACGGCACCGTCCGCGTCGGGCTCGGCGAGGACGAGCTCGCGCGCTTCACAGCGGACGCGCGCAAGGTCGGGCCGCGCGACCTTGCCGCAGCCGCGGCGCAGGGCGCGGTCGGGGCGACGACCGTCGGCGGCACGCTCGCCGCCTGCCGCGCCGCCGGGATCGGGTTCATGGGGACCGGCGGCATCGGCGGCGTGCACCGAGGGGAGCGCATCGACGTCTCCGCCGACCTCGGCGAGCTGTCGCGCACCGAGGCGCTGGTCGTCTCCTCGGGCGTGAAGTCGCTGCTCGACGTGCCCGCGACGGCGGAGCTGCTCGAGACGCTCGGCATCCCGGTCCTCGGTTTCCGCACGGACGAGCTGCCGCTCTTCTACACCGCGCGCGGCGGGCCGCCCGTGTCCGCCCGCGTCGAGTCGGCGGAGGAGGCGGCGCGCATCGCCCGGGCGCACTGGGCTCTCGGGCGCCACTCGGCGCTCCTGCTCGCGCGACCTCCGGACGACGGCCTCGACGACGTCGAGCCGCTGATCGAGGACGCGCTCGCCGCGGCAGAGGAGCAAGGCCTGCGGGGGCCGGCAGTCACGCCTTTCGTCCTCGCCCGGCTGCACGAGTCGAGCGGCGGCCGCACGCTCGAGGTCAACCGCGAACTGGTCGCCGCGAACGCCGCGCTCGCCGCCGAGGTCGCCCTCGCCTTCACGAGGATGGCGTCCGCGTGACGGCGACGAACGACAGTGTCGAGCTCGTAGCGCGGACGGAGTTCTCTGGCCCGGAGCTGCGCTTCGACTTCCCGGGCCTGCGAATCGGCATCGCCGAGTACGAGGAAGGGCCGACGGGCTGCACGGTCTTCCACCTGCCGCCCGGCGGCGCGGCGTGCGCGGTCGATGTCCGCGGCGGCTCGCCGGGCACAATCGGCGACTACGAGTGGACCCATGCGATCTGTCTCGCCGGCGGCTCGCTGTACGGGCTCGAGGCCGCCTCCGGCGTCGCCGCGGAGCTGATGGCGATGCGGGGCTACACCGTCGGCTGGACGGACGTCGAGCTCGTTTGCGGCGCGATCATCTACGACTTCGGGCGCCGCGAGAACTCGATCTACCCGGACCGCGAGCTCGGCCGCGCAGCTCTGCGCGCCGCGCAGGAAGGCATCTTCCCGCTCGGCGCCCGCGGCGCCGGACGCTCCGCGACCGTGGGCAAGACGTTCGCGTACGAGGAGGGCGAGCCGTCTGGCCAGGGCGGAGCCTTCCGCCAGGTCGGGTCGACGAGGCTGGCGGTCTTCACGGTCGTCAACGCCTTCGGCGCGGTCGTCGACCGCAACGGTAACGTCGTCCGCGGGCATCTCGATCCAAAGAGCGGCGGCCGCACGCCGCTCGTGGCCGGCCTCGAGCAACGGCTTCCGCGGGCGGCACCCGGGAACACGACGCTGACCGTCGTGATCACGAACCAGCAGCTCGACCGCCGGGAGCTGCGCCAGCTCGGCGTCCAGGTGCACTCGTCGATGGCCCGCGCAATCCAGCCCTTCCACGCGCTCGTAGACGGGGACGTTCTCTACGCAGTGACGACGGGCGAGGTAGAAAACCTCGCCCTGTCGTCGATGAGCCTGGGGGTCCTCGCCTCAGAGCTCGCTTGGGATGCCGTGCTCGCCGCGGTCGCCTAGTCGTCCTCCACCTGCTGCGGCGTGTAGAAGACGCCGTGCGGTAGACGCTTGCCGTTCGGGTACGGGTACGCGTCGACGAGCTCGTGCTTGCGGTTGTCCACTACGGCGATCTGCCCGCTCGTCGGCGGCGGGCCGGCGGAGCCCTCGAGCGCGATGAACGTGAAGCGGCTGTCCCGCGACAGCCACTGGTGCCCCGTGGTGAAGCCTGGCAGCGCGAGGTACTCCGTCTCCAGCGACCGGGTGTCGATGAAGGCCATGCGGGCCGGCGTGCCGCGCAGCCCGACGATCAGCGTCCGCTTGTCGTTGGTGAGCGAGAGCGTGTCCGGCATGAAGTTCGCCTCCGCCTCGCCGAGCAAGACCGGCGGATTCACCCGAACGTCATAGACGCGGATGACGTGGTCGTTCCGCACCGAGACGAACGCCTTTCCCCGGCTGACGAGCACTTCGCTCGGCCGGTTGCCGACGCCGCGCTCCCAGATCCGCTCGCCCGTCCGCGCGTTCAGCTTCGAGAACGTGCCCGGCCCGGCGCCCGGCGAGCCCTCGTTGGTGGCGTAGAGCCAGCGCTCGTTGGGCGTGATCCAGACGGCGTGGGTCCTGGCGTTCGAGTTCTCGCTGGCCTGGTAGTCGGCGATCTTCGCGTCGAGGCGCGTGTCGACCACGCCGACCGTGTTCGTGCCGTACTGGCCGACGTAGATCCGCTGCCCGTTACGGCTGGCCATCACGTGGTGCGGGCGCGAGCCCGTGCCCATCGAAATCGTTCCGAGCAAAGTGACCGTGTCCGCGTCGATGACGGACATCCGGCCGGCGGTCTCGTCCGCCGAGTACGCCTTGCGCGTGCCGCGGGGCACCGTGACTCCGATCGGCAGGTCGCCGACAGTGATGATCCCGCGCGAGTCACCGGACCGCGCGTCGATCGCCGCGACGGTGCTGGGACCCGTGGCTCCGGTGCTCCGCTCGGTGACCCAGATCGTCCCGCCCGGGACGCCCGGCGGATGGGCGCTGGCGGTGGCGAGGACGAGCGTCGTGACGATGACGGCGCCGCCGAGCGACGCGGTGAAGAGTGGAGCAAGCCTTCGCATTTTCACCTCCTCGTTCGTGACCCCGACCGAGGCTAGGCCTGGAGTCACTAGAACTCAAATACATATTTGTTGTTGGTTGCATAGGCTGTGCTCATGCTCGACGCGCGCTTTCGAGCGTTCGCCGCGGTCGCCCGCACCGGCTCGTTCTCCCACGCGGCCGAGGACCTGCGCATCAGCCAGCCTGCTGTCTCGAAGCACGTGGCGTTGCTCGAGGCCGAGCTCGGCACGCGCTTGCTGGAGCGCCGCCGGCGAGGAGCCGAGCTGACGCCTGCCGGCGCGGTCCTCGCCGACCACGTGCTCCGCGCCGAGGCGCTGCTCGCGAACGGCCGGCGCGCGCTGGAGGCCGGTCGCGACGGCCAGCTCGGCACGCTCGCGCTCGCCGCCTCGGGCATCCCGGGCCAGTATCTGCTGCCTCCCATCGTCGCCCGGTTCCACGAGCGCCATCCGGGCGTCGAGATCGTGTTCGAGGTTTCCACGTCGGCCGGGGCGCTCGAGCTCGTTCGCGCGCACCGAGCGGAGCTGGGCGTGATCGGAGGGCTCGTCGTCCCGCCGGAGCTCGAGAGCGAGCCGCTCGTCGAGGACGAGATCGTTCTCGTCGGCCCTCCGGAGCTCGGGCGTGGACGCCTGAGCTCCGAGCGCCTCGCGGAGGAGACATGGGTCTACCGCGAAGAGGGCTCGGCCACGCGAGCGGCCGTCGAAGCAGCGCGGTGGGAAGCGGGTCTGCATGTCAGTCGCACCCTCGAGCTGCCGTCCTGGGAGGCCGTGAAGCTCGCCGTCAGCTCCGGCTCGGGAATCGCCGCCATGAGCCGGTTCGCGCTCGACCTCGAGCTTAGGGCCGGCACGCTTGCGATCCTCGACGTTCCGCGCTGGCGCGTGCGCAGGCTGATCTCAGCGGTGCACGCGCGCGAGATCCCACTCAGCGCCGCTGCGGAGCGGTTCCTGAAGCTACTGCGCCGCGAGCTCGCTAGTTGAGCGCGCCGAGGAGCTCGTCGATCTCGAGCGCCGTCAGCGTCTGCAACTTCGCGCTGCCGCGTGCGCCGAGCGCGACGGAGACACGCGCGATCGTGGCCGCGTCGGGCGCCTCGACGACGTTGACGAAGTCGAACGGCCCGAGGGTCGCCCACTGGTGGAGGACCTTGGCGCCGAGCTCCTCGACGTCGCGGTTGACCTCCTTCAGGCGGTCGGGGTTCGACTTCAGCGTCTGCACGCCCTGAGCGGTCAGGTTCGTGAGGAGGATGTAAGTCGGCATGCGCCGACTCTAACGCTCTAGAACCTCGCGAGAAGGGTCGTACGCGAGGTCGTTCTCCGGCAGTGCGTCGTGTGACCAGTCGCGCGTCTTCCAGGCAGGGACCGGAGTCTCGCAGTCGGCCTTCGGCACGAAGCGCGACCGTTGCACGAGCCGGTACTCGTGGATGTAGCGCGGGCAGTTCGGAAAGACCTCGGTCGCCCGCACGCGAACGATGAACTGCGCCTCGGGGTAGTCCGCGAGGAGCGGGTCGTCCTCCCGGATCGACGCCGTGCCGTTCAGGCGCATGCGCTTGCGGCCCTCGAAGTCGATGAAGAGCAACCCGACCTGCGGGTTGACGGCCAGGTTCCCGATCGTCAGGTACATGCCGTTTCCGTCGTAGTTGGGGAAGGCGATCGTCCGCTCGTCGAGGACGCGGACGAAGCCGGGATCGCCGCCCTTGTACGACGACTGCGGCCTCCCCTCCGCGTCTGCCGTGGCGATGAAGAACATGTCCCGCGCTTCGATGAACGCGCGATCGTCGTCGTCGATGTAGTCCCGGACCGTCTTCTCCTGGAGCCGGTCGGCGATGCGCCGCGTGTCGAACCGGTCCTGGAGCCGGCGGCTACCGTCGTGGTACGGCCCGTCCATGCCGTTCATGGTGGCGGGCGGCCTGATCGAAGTAAAGGAGCGCTGCGCCGAGAAGGACGAGCGGCGAGACAACGGCCGTCGAGAGGAAGGCGGCGACGCGGATCGGCTGCTCGCCGGTCTCACGGATCAGGAAGAGCAGCACCGACACGCTGAGGAACGCGACGATGACGAGGGTGGCGAGCGAGCCCAGTGCGTGCACGTAGTCCGCGCGGGCGAGGTCGACAGCGCGTTGAACCGATGCGCGGAACGGGAGGCGCTCGACCATCAACACCGGCACGACGAGCCCCACGAGCGCGAGCCACGCAAGCGCGGGGAGCACGAACAGGAAGAGCAGGAACGGAACCGGTGCGAAGACCACGATGCCGGCGAGAACGGCGATGAGCGCGCGACGGTCGAGCCGTACGTCCGCGGCGAGCGCAACGGCGCCCGTGTACGAGAGGGAAAGCAGGAGCCCACCCGCGGTAGCGGTGAGCACGAGCCACTGGCCGTAAGGCCTGCCGCTCGCGACGAGGGCGAGGACGGCCGGCGGCACGCCGAGCGCGAGCCCCCGGAAGAAGCGGTGCTGGTAGAGCCGGATCGCGTCGGCAACGAGTTGCCCGACGGTTCGCTCCGCGGCTGAGGCGCCCTGCGCATCTCGCGACACGCGCGGGACGCTAACGACCGGCGGCGGCTCTCAGCGCACGGTCGCAGCGACGAGCGGCGAGAGCTCGTCCAGGGACGGGAGCTTCTCCGCGGTCGGGCCGGCCTGGACCCAGACGTACCGGCCGCCGGCGACCCAGACCGCGCGGACGCGGTTCCCGTAGACGCGTCGGCCGGCCGTTTCGCGGACCCAGCTCCTCTCCCCCTCGAGCGGTCCGCTGCCGCGCAAAGGCCCGAATGCCCAGACATAGGCCTCGGTCCCGCTTGGAAGCCGAACGACGTACGCCGTGCCCGTGCATGCCGTGATGGGCAATCCCGCTCTCGCGAGCCTTCCCCGGAGCCAGGCCGCGTCGCCGGTCCGCGGCCATTCGCTGCCCCCGGGACACCGAACGGGCTCGGATGCAGCGCGTCGCCGGTAGTCCTGGGCCGCGCAACCGGCGAGCAGAAGCACGAGCAGGAGGATCGCGAGAAGACGCGAGTGCATCGGCTCCTCTACGAGGCTCGACCTGTGAGAGGTCCCCGGCCGCTCAGCCTTGCGCGAGCGCGTCGACCAGCTGCTCCTGGAGCCAGGAGAGATACGCGTACACGGCCAGATCGCGGCCCCTAGGGTCGTGCACGTCGATCTCCGTGAAGTCGGTTTCCTCGGTGACGTCGAGGCGCGTGCCGAGCACGAGCCGGAGGTCGTTGAGCGCTCGCAGCCACGCGTCGGCTTCCTCGGGGCTCAGCGTGTCCTTGCCAAGCGTTTCCCGTACGGTCGCGAGCGCCTGAGAACGGCCGGAGACGAGCTGGTCGCGTACGAGCGCGCGGTATTGCTCCTCGCTCTCGCGATCGGCGTGTGCGGGCGGGAAGAGCCGCCGCACGGCTGGGTCGTCGGGATCGGCAAGCAGCGGCTCGAGGTCGTCGAAAAGGCTGCGGAGCAGGAGCACTTCGTGCTCGTGGAAGCCCAGGCGCACGCCCCCCTCCGGAGCACGCTCGATCTGGCGCGGGAAGTACACCTAGTCCTGCTGCATCGTCGCCCAGAGACCATGGGCGTGCAGGCGGGCGACGTCGTGCTCGGCCTTCTCGCGGTTCCCATGCGAAACGGCCGCCTTGCCCTCGTGGTGCACCTGGAGCATTAGCTGCGTCGCTTTCTCGAGGCTGAACCCGAAGAGCTTCTGGAACACGAGCGTGACGTACGACATGAGGTTGATCGGGTCGTTCCAGACGATGACGACCCACGGCCGCTCGTGCTCCGGGTCGTCTTCGGACGCAGGGTCTCGAACCTCGACCTCGGCGGGCCGGACGATCGTGCTCACGGCTCGATTGTGGCGGAACCCCGCCCGAGCAGACGGCGCGAAGCGCTAGGCCGCTCGACGGAAGGGGAGCAAGCGGCGGATCAGCCGACGCCGGCGCTCGCGGCGCTCATCCTCGGCGCGCCAGCGCGCCTTCAAGCGCTCGTAGTTCGCCTCGAAGTCCCGCGTAGTTTCTGCCCATTCGGCCTTCTGCGCCTCGTAGCGCCGCCGTTCTTCAGGACCCATCTTCCGAGGCATCGTCGTTCTCCTCCTCGCCAAGCAATCGATCGAGCTTGGCATTGATCGCCATGAGCATTCGAATGATGCCAACGACGGTTTCGCGGTCGAGCGCGGGTTCCTCGCGACGCCACACCTCGACATCGTCCAGACGCCGCTGCGAAGGCGCAAGATGTCCAGTTAGGCCGCGGCGGGCTCCGCGGCGGGCGCCTTCGCGAACTCGAGCTCGCCGTCCGCGACGTCGACGCGGACTGTGTCGCCCTCCTCGAACTCGCCCTCGAGCAGCCGGAGCGCCAGCGGGTTCTCGACGAGCCGCTGGATCGCGCGCTTGAGGGGGCGGGCACCGTAGGTCGGGTCCCAGCCGGCCTCGGCGAGGTGCTCCTTCGCCGCGTCGGTCAGCTCGAGCTGGACGCCCCGCTCCGCGAGCCGCGCGCGCAGGCGCTCGAGCTGCAGCTCGACGATCTCGCCCAATTGCTCGCGGGTCAGCGGCTCGAACACGACGATCTCGTCAATCCGGTTCAGGAACTCCGGCCGGAAGACGTCGCGCATCTCCTCTTCCGAGCGGACGTTCGAGGTCATGATCAGCACGGTGTTGCGGAAGTCGACGGTGCGGCCCTGGCCGTCGGTCAGCCGCCCGTCGTCGAGCACCTGCAGGAGGGCGTTGAAGACCTCCGGGTGCGCCTTCTCGATCTCGTCGAGCAGCACGACTGAGTACGGCCGCCGCCGCACAGCCTCTGTCAGCTGGCCGCCCTCCTCGAAGCCGACGTAACCGGGCGGCGCGCCGACGAGGCGCGAGACCGTGTGCTTCTCCTGGTACTCGGACATGTCCAGCCTGACCATGGCCCGCTCGTCGTCGAACATGAACTCGGCCAGCGCGCGCGCGAGCTCGGTCTTGCCGACGCCCGTCGGCCCGAGGAAGACGAACGAGCCGATCGGCCGGTTCGGGTCTTGCAGGCCGGAGCGGGCGCGCCTGAGTGCGTTGGCCACGGCCTCGACGGCCGCGTCCTGGCCGACGACTCGCTGGTGCAGCCGCTCCTCCAGGTGGATCAGCTTCTCGGTCTCGCCCGCGAGCAGCCGCGAGACGGGAATGCCGGTCCAGCGGGC
>JBKPFD010000049.1:0-8961 GCA_046729155.1 Actinomycetota bacterium | reverse complement strand
GATGTGTATAAGAGACAGACCCCGCCCGAGGGCGGTTCCGGGCCCGAATACACACTGACGTAGCACGTTCGGCGGCAGGAACCTCCGGGTAACTGCCTAACAACTCGTCACCCCGAAACTCGGAGGGAACATGTACGCAGGGTTCTGGCGTCGGCTCGCTGCGTTGCTGATCGACGTGCTCGTCGGCTCGGCGGCTGGCTTCGTCGTCGGCTTCGTGATCGGCTTCACCGTCGTCATCTCGGGCGGGGACGAACTGAGCAGCGGCTGGGAGGCGGCGATCAACATCCTCAGCTTCGTGGGGTGGTTCCTCTACTTCGCGATCATGGAGAGCTCGTCGCACCAGGCGACGGTCGGCAAGATCGCGCTCGGCATCCAGGTGACGGACCTCGCCGGCAACAGGCTCTCGTTCGGGCGGGCGCTGGGGAGGAACCTCGCCAAGATCATCTCGACGATCACCCTCTACATCGGCTTCATCATCGCCGCGTTCACCGAGCGCAAGCAGGCACTCCACGACCTGATCGCGAGCACGCTCGTCGTGAAGCGCGGCGTCCAGTCCGCGACCCAGCCGGAGCCGCTGGAGGCCTCCGCGTAATCGGGCAGCGCCGGCCGCGGGCCGGCTGACTACAGTCCGGCTCGTGGGTCTCGGGGACTCCTTCGGCGCACTCCGGGAGCGGCGCTTCCGCCTGCTCTGGCTGGGGCAGACGACGTCCACGCTCGGCGACGGCCTCGTCCCGGTCGCGCTCTCGTTCGCCGTCATCCAGACGCTCGACGGTTCGGCGACAGCGCTCGGCGTCGTGCTGGCCGCCCACATGCTGCCCCTCGTCGCGTTCGTCCTCGTCGGCGGAGTCTGGGCCGACCGCTTGCCGCGCCAGTTCGTCATGCTCGGCTCGGACGTCGTCCGCGGCGCGGTGCAAGCGACAGCGGCAGTGCTCCTGCTCAGCGGCGCCGCCGAGATCTGGCACCTGGTCGTGCTCGTCGCGATCTACGGCACCGCGGAGGCGTTCTTCCAGCCGGCTGCGACCGGGCTCGTGCCCGCGACCATCAGCCCCCCGCGGCTCCAGCAGGCCAATGCGCTGATCGGCCTTTCCCGGAGCACGTCGTTCATCGTCGGGCCCGCGGTCGCGGGCGTGATCGCGGCGACGACGAACCCGGGCATCGTCTTCGTCGTCGACGCGGCGACCTTCGCCGTCAGCGCAGTGTGCCTCGCACTGCTCCGCCCGCCGCGCGCACCGCGGGAGGCTGAACGCCAGAGCTTCTTCGCGGACCTCGCGGGAGGGTGGCGCGAGCTCGTCTCCCACACCTGGCTCTGGGTGATCGTCCTGTGGGCGGCCACATACCTCGGGATCGTCGTGGCGCCGTTCCTCACGCTCGGGCCCGTGATCGCGAAGGAGTCGCTCGGCGGAGCTTCCGCGTGGGGCATGATCGCCGCGGGCTGGGGGGCGGGGTCGCTGGCAGGCTTCCTGCTCGCGCTGCGCTGGAAGCCGGCCCGGCCGATGCTCGTCTGCAGCCTCCTCGTAGTCCTCGTCGCTCCGGCGATCGCCCTGCTCGCCCTGGAGGCCCCGGCGCCCGTGATCGCGGTCGCCCAAGCGGTGGGCGGCACCGGCATGGGGTTCTTCAGCGCGGTCTGGCAGACCACCCTCCAACAGCATGTCCGCGAGGATGCACTCTCTCGCGTCAGCGCCTGGGACTGGATGGGCTCATTCGTGTTCCTTCCGCTGGGCTTCGTGCTCGTCGGCCCGATCTCGGACGCCATCGGCATCTCGACGGTGCTGTGGATCTCGTTCGCCTACGCACTGGTCTCGACCGCGGTCGTGCTGCTCGTCCCCGGTGTGCGCAACCTGCGTCGCGTCGACGAGGCCGAGCCGGAGCCCGAGGAGGTCCTGGCAACGATCCCAGGCGAGCCGGCAGAGGCCTTGCGTGGCTCCTGAGCTCTCGCGCGACGACGTCGTCCGCGCACGCGAAACGATCGGGGGCCGGCTGCATCGCACGCCGGTCTTCTCGTCGGCGACCCTCGGCGGACGCTTCTACCTGAAGGCAGAGCTGTTCCAGCGCACGGGCTCGTTCAAGCCGCGCGGAGTGCTGACGAAGCTCGGCTCGCTCTCGGACGACGAGCGCCGCCGGGGCGTGATCGGGATCTCGGCGGGCAACCATGCCCAGGCGCTCGCGTACTGCTCGGTGCTGGAGGGAGTCGACTGCCTCGTCGTCATGTGGGACGGCGCGAGCCCGCAGAAGATCGAGGCCACGCGCGGCTACGGCGCGGCCGTCGACCTCGAGGCCGACGGCCCGGCCGGCGCCTTCGAGCGCCTCGCGGAGCTGCTCGTCGACACCGGCCGCACCCTCGTCCATCCCTTCGACGACCCACTCGTCATCGCCGGCCAGGGCACCGTCGGCCTCGAGATCCTCGAGGATGTTCCCGACGCGGCCGTGATCGTCGTCCCGTGCGGTGGGGGCGGCCTCGTCTCGGGAGTTGCCCTCGCGGCGGAGGGACGGCGCGTCGTCGCGGTCGAGCCCGAGCTGTCTCCGGCACTGAACCGTGGGCTCGAGGCAGGTCACTCCGTCCCGGTCGAGCCGAAGTCGATCGCCGACGGCCTCAGCGCGCCGTTCGCCGGCGAGCGCGCGGTCGAGGTCTGCCGGCGGCTGGGGGTCGAGAGCGTGCTCGTCTCCGAGGAGGAGATCGCGGAGGGGATGCTGTTCACGTACGGGCGCGCGAAGCTGGCCTGCGAGCCCGCCGGCGGGGTCGCCGTCGGCGCTCTTCTGGCCGGCAAAGTGCACGCTGAGGAGAGCGAAACGGTCGTCGCGGTTGTCTCCGGAGGCAACGTGGCCCCCGAAACGGCCTCTGCTATCCTGGCCCGGCGATGAAGGCCGGCATCCATCCCGAGTACGACTTCGCGATTGTCCGCTGCTCCTGCGGCAACGAGTTCCAGACGCGCTCGACGAAGTCCGAGCTGCACGTGGAGATCTGCTCGAACTGCCAGCCCTTCTACCCGGGCAAGCATACGCTCGTCGACAGGGGCGGCGGTGTCGAGCGCTTCCAGCGCCGGCTCGAAAAGGCCGGCGGCGCCCGCCGCGGCTAGCCTCAGAACATGAGTGCGCCCATCGGCGGGCAGGCCGTCTTAGAGGGCGTCATGATGCGCGGGCCGGCGCACTGGTCGCTCGCGGTGCGCAAGCCGGACGGCGAGATCGCCGAGGTCAACCGCCCGATCTCCTCGCTGATGACACGGCACTGGTTCTTCAGGCTGCCGATCGTCCGTGGGGTGATCGCGCTCGGGGAGTCGCTCGGGATCGGCTTCCGCGCCCTCGCGATCTCGGCCAACTACGCCGCCCAGCAGGAGGGCGACGAGGATGGGGAGGTCTCGACGGAGCTCACGCGCGGCCAGCTGATCCTGGCCTTCACGGTTGCGATCGTTTTCGCGCTCCTGCTCTTCAAGGTCACGCCGGCTCTGCTGACGAACTGGCTGCCGATCGACCACACCGGCGCGTTCGTCGTCGTCGAGGGGCTGATCCGGGTGACGATCTTCGTCCTCTATCTCGCGGTCATCTCGCTCCTGCCGGATCTCCGTCGCGTGTTCCAGTACCACGCAGCGGAGCACAAGGTCATCAACGCCTACGAAGCGGGGGAAGAGCTCGTGCCGGCGCGCGTGCAGCGCTTCAGCCTCATCCACCCGCGCTGCGGGACGGCGTTCCTCCTGTGGGTGATGGTGATCGCGATCTTCGTGTTCGCCTTCTTCGGGCGTCCCACGTGGTACTGGCTGATCGTGAGTCGGATCCTGCTTCTGCCGCTGATCGCGGGGATCGCCTACGAGCTGATCCGCTTCGCAGTCCGCCACACCGGGAACCGCGCGCTGATGACCCTGCTCGCGCCCGGGCTCTGGCTGCAGCGGCTGACGACGCGCGAGCCGACGCTCGACCAGATCGAGGTCTCGATCCGGGCGCTCCGCGAGGTGCTCCATCTAGAGGGACGCATCACCCCCGAGGAGCGCGAAGTCGAAGTAATGGCCTAGGTTGCCGCGGCGCGGTCGCGTTCGGCTCCCAGCTTCTGGACGAGGAAGCCGCCGAAGAGGAGGACGGCGCCGACCGCGAGGAACGACAGCGCCCGCGTGATCGAGCTCAGGAACGCGAGGTCGTAGAGGAAGAGCTTCGCGAGGGCAAGGCCGAACAGGGCGAAGCCGGCGAGCCGTAGCCAGCGGGCGCCTCGCCTGAGGCCGACGTACAGTGCGACGAGGCCGATCGTGCCCCAGAAGGCGCTCACGCCGGAGTGGCCTCGCTGGAAGTTCGTTTCGACCCCGGCGCTGCCGAGCGACTCGGCGAGCCCGAGGATCGCGAGCGAGCCGGCAAAGATCGCGAGGACGGCGGACAGCCCGTAGGCGGCGCGGCGCCACTGCCGCTCCACGCGCGAGTAGTACGCGAACGCGAGGGTCGCGCCGATCGTGAGCAGAAGCCCCGGGACCCCGTCCTCCGGGTGCGGGTTCGGGTCGACGAGGTCGACGGGCGGTGCCTCGATGCCAAGCGTGTGCAGCAACGCGAGCAGGAGGAACGCGCCCGACGCGAGCTCCAGCCGCCGCTCGCCGGTGACGTTCGCGAGCACGACGAGCCCGGCTGCCGCGGCCGCCCACGCCAGGACGAGCCACGTGCCCGAGAGGAGCTCGGAGGTGGCCCAGCCTGCGACGACGAGGGCCGGTGCCCAGAAGACCGTACTCAGGTCGCGGTCGCGGTGAACCGCGACTGCGACTGCGGCGTAGACGGCCGCGACGCCGAGCAGGGTCAGATTCTGCGCATTGCCCGCGACCAGCTCGATCACGCTCGCGACCGCCAGGCCGATGCTTGCGAGCACGAAACCGGCGATGAACGGGAAGGCGGGCGCCTCGGCAACGGAAAGCCGGTCGAGGAGCGCGCCGAGGCCGAGAGCGGCGGCCGCGACGAGGAACGCGTAGCCGCGCGGCTCGGTCTCGAGCGAGAGATCGAAGAAGACGGCCTCGAGGAGGACGGCGCCGAGCAGGGCGAGCCCGCCCATCCGGACCTGCAGCGACGGGAGTCGATGACCCAGCGCGAGCACGCCGAGCGCCGTGAGGCCCCAGAGCGCCGTGACGCCGACGTGCGCCCACTCGAAGCCGGAGCCGATGCTGTCCTCGTCGTCGAGCGCGAGCCACTGTCCGAGCTCGAGCACGCCGAGCGAAGCTGCGTAGAGCGCGCCGAGCACGGATGCCCAGCCCGCAACGGACCCGAGCGCGCGCCGGCTCTCGGAGTCGAGCCGGATCACCGCGTCGTCGCGGTCCTCCGCCAGCCGCACGCAGTACGCCGTGATCGCGGCCGTGAAGACGAAGACGAGGAGCGTCACGATCCCGGTCGTTGGGTGCTCGCCGTCGAGGTAGAGGCGCGTCGGCGGCGTCTCGTAGATCGCGTAGACGGCGACGGGCGGGAGGTAGGCGAGCGCCGCGAGGTAGCACCCCGCCTCGCCGAGCCGCAGGCCCTGGCCTGCCAGGGCGGCGGCCGCGCCCGCGAGCACGATGAACGCCGCCGTGCGCGCGTCCGCCCGGAGGCTCGTGTCGAAGAGGATCACCTGGGCGGGAATCGCCGCCAGCCAGACGAGGCCGCCGATCCGGACCTCTCGCCACGACCGGCGGTCGGCGGTGGCGATCACGGCCAGGGCGACGATCGCCCAGAGGCCGGTGACCGCGACGTGGCCCCAGTCGAAGGCCGCGCGGACGTCGTCGCCGATCCACTGCGCGGCCTGGAGCGTTCCGAGGGAAGCCGCGTAGACGGCGGCGAGGCCGGCGGCCCATCCGGTCACCGACCGCCAGAGCGGCTGAGCGCCACGGAAGGCGGTGAGCAGCGGCGCCACGATCGCGAAGACGCCGCCGAAGGGCCGGTCGTCTTCCCAGCGGCGGGCATACCACGCGAAGATCGCAGCACCCGTGGCGACCGAGACCACGGCGACGATGCCGCCGGCGGGATCCGCCGTCGCGCGGTAGAGCTGATCGAGCGGCGCTTCCCAGAAGAGCGCGTGCACGGCCGCCGCCACGAGGTAGAGCAGGGCCATGAGCTGGTAGCGGATCTCGCCGGCGCGGCGCGCAAGCCACGCGAGCACCGCCGCTTCCGCGGCCCAGGCGATCGTCAACGCCGGCCCGGAGAGCAGCAGGGCGACGGCAACGGCGCCGACCGCGAGCGCGACCACGCCGAGGAACGCGCTCAGGTCACGGTCGCGCGCCCGCATGGACAGTGCTGCCGCGGCGGCGGCCTCGACGACGGCGACGGTGAGCAGCATCCAGCCCTCGCCGGTGCCGTCGAAGAGCTTGACGCTCGACAGCCCTGCGAGGACTCCCCCGACCAGGACGAGCGTGCTCGGCAGGGAAGCGAGCGCCCGGCGCTCGAGGCGAAGCTGCAGGCCGACACCTGCGGCGAGGTAGAGCAGCCAGAAGGCCGCAGCGACCGCGACCACGCCCCAGTCCGTGACCTCGGCGTCGGCGACGAGGCCCGCCACCTGTGGCAGAGAGGCGATCAGGCCGACGGCGAGCAAGGGCTGCCACCTGCGCGCGACGGCGACGCACGCCGTCGCCGCGAACATGACCCCGACGAAGCCGGTGCCGACCGCGCTCCACTCGCCGTCCTGCAATGCGATTGCGGCCGGCGCGAGCACGGCGCCGATCAGGCCGAGGCCCGCGATCAGCTCCGACGACCAGGCCAGCGCCGTGACGGTCGCGACCGCGGCGATCGCCGCCGCGAGCAGCAGCGCCACCGGCTGCGGAACGAGGTCGTAGAGTGCGGTCGCCGCGAGCAGCGTCGCGTACCCGCCCGCGATGCCCGCGCCGGCCGCGGCGAACGCGGAGTGGACAGCGCCGTGCGCACGGCGCAGCCAGAGCCCCGCGCCGAAGACGAGCAGGGACGCCAGCGCTCCGAGCGCGACACGCTCGACGGGCCCGATCCAGCCGCGGTTCACGGCGAGCACGAAGAAGAAGACGATCCCGAGCAGCGTCACGAAGCCGCCCGCCCACGCGAGCGCCTTTGCCCCGAAGAGGTCGTCGAAGCTGATCTCGCGATCCCAGAAGCGCGGGCCGGCCGGCGGCTGCTTCGCCACAGGAGGCTTCCGCGGCGTGGGCGGCGCGACCGGCTTCGGCGGCGGCGGCGTCGGGACAGGCCGCGCAGGGGTAGGCGGCGGCGGGGGTGGGGGAGGAGGCGGCGGCGGGACCGCGGGCGGCGCGACGACTTGGGGCTCGGCCGGCGGCGCCTGTGCGGCCGCGAGGCGGCGAAGCTCGTGCAGCTCGTCCTCGAGGCTGCCGAGGCGCCGCGCGAAGTCGTCGAGGCGAGCGGTGAGATCGACGCTCGGTTTTTCAGGCGGAGGTGGTGCAGCCGGCGGCGCGGGGGACGGAGGCGGAGCGGGAGCGGCCGGCTGCCGCTCACGTGAGTTGTCCGTCTCGGGCCCGCCCGCGGCCTGCAGCACCTCGATCAGGACGAACAGCGGCGCGATGAACGACTTCAGCCACCAGAGGAACGTGAAGCCCCAGGTTTGGCCCGGTTCGTGCTGGTGTCGGACGATGCGCACGGCGTCGATGACCCAGATGACCGCGGCGGCGAGGCCCCACAAGACGCCCACGAGCTCGCCGAAGAAGAAGCCGGCGATGCCGCCGACGGCGAAGAGCCAGAAGAAGCCGGCGCCGAGATGGACGATCAGCACGGCGGCGAGATTGAACCCGTGCTCGGGACGATAAGCCTCGGACTCAGAAGTCATCGTCGTCGTCCTCCTCGTCGTCGCAGAAGTGCTCGACGTACAGCTCGACGGAGTGGCCTCGCTCGCCCGTGTAGGGCCACTGCTCGCAGACCGTCCAGTTCGATTCCACGAGGACTTCGCCCAGTCCTTCGTCGACCACGACCGCCTCGAGGCCGCGCTGCTCGACGAGCCGCCTGGCCGCGTCGAGCCGCAGTCCGGTCACGTTCGGCACCCGCGCCGTCACGAGGGCCGGACAGCTGCGCGCGATGACGAGCTCCACGTTCTTCGTCCGCTTCCCGGCCCGCGGTCGCTGCTCGCAGACCAGCCAGTGCGACCGAACGACCACGCCGAGGGCTCCACCGCCGATCACCTCGTACTCCAGGCCCCGGTCGTCGAGCCGCTCCTGGGCGACGTCGAGGCGCTCGCCGGTCACGTCCGGCGCGCGTTCCGCCCCGGCTCCACCGCACCCGGCGACGGCCGGAAGGAGCGCGATCAGAGCAACGAGCCTATATCGCATGTCTGCTATAGAATAGCAATCTTGCTATAGGTGTCAAGAGGGAGCTGGAGGCCGCGGTACCCTTGGCCACATGGCCGCTATCGACGAGCTGGTGGAGGAAGTTGAGCGCTCGTACAGGGAGACGCAGGAGCGCATGTCCGACCCTGCCGTCTACGACGATCACCGCGAGGCGGCGGAGGTCGGCCGCCGTCTGAAGGAGCTCGAAGCGGCGCACAGGTTGGCCGAGGAGTGGCGGGCAGTTCGCGCCGATCTCGAGGACGCGCGCGGAGACGGTGACCTGCGCGAGCTCGTGCCGGAGCTCGAGGAGCGTCTCGCCGGTCTCGAGGAGGAGCTGAAGCTGGCGCTCGTCGAGGCCGACCCAGCCGACCGCAAGGACGTGCTCGTCGAGATCCGCCAGGGGGTCGGCGGGGACGAGGCCGCGCTCTGGGCGGGCGTTCTCTACCGCATGCTCGCCCGCTACGCGGAGCGGCGCGGCTTCAAGACCGAAGTGCTCGCCTCGAGCCCGAACGAGGCCGGCGGATTCAAGGAGGTCGTCTTCGCCGTCAAGGGCGACGGGGCGTACTCCGTCTTCAAGTGGGAGGGCGGCACGCACCGCGTGCAGCGGGTTCCGCAGACCGAGTCGCAGGGCCGCATCCACACGTCGACGGCGACCGTCGCGGTGATGCCCGAGGCGGAGGAAGTCGAGGTCGAGATCGATCCGAACGACCTGAAGGTGGACGTCTACCGCTCGACGGGCCCAGGT
>JBKPFD010000048.1:0-9912 GCA_046729155.1 Actinomycetota bacterium | reverse complement strand
CTGTTCGGCAGCGCGACGCCGCGGCGCTCGAACTTCTCCAGGAACGACGGGCGCAGGCCGGTCCCGCGCAGCCCGCCGACCACCGTGCGGTCGGGCAGCACCTCGTCTACGGAGAACTTGAACAGCTCCGAGAGCGTGATCACGTCCGACTCCATGCCGAGCACCTCGGAGACGTGGGTGATCCGGCGTGAGCCGTCGACCAGGCGCGTGATCTGGACGAGCAGGTCGAACGCGCTCGCGATCTGCTCGCGGATCGCCCGGTGCGGCAGCTCGACGCCGGCCGTCATGACAAGCGTCTCCAGGCGCGACAGCGCGTCGCGCGGGGAGTTCGCGTGGATCGTGGTCAGCGAGCCCTCGTGGCCCGTGTTCATCGCCTGGAGCATGTCCAGGGTCTCGGGGCCGCGGACCTCGCCGACGATGATCCGGTCGGGGCGCATGCGCAGCGCGTTCCGGACGAGCTCGCGGATGCGGACCTCGCCCTGGCCCTCGATGTTGGACGGCCGGGACTCGAGCGTGATCACATGCTCCTGCTGGAGCTGGAGCTCGGCCGCGTCCTCGATCGTGACGACGCGCTCGTCGCCCGGCACGAAGGCCGAGATGGCGTTGAGGGTCGTCGTCTTACCGGTGCCGGTTCCGCCTGAGATGAGGACGTTCAGCTTGCCGCGCGCGCACGCGGCGAGGAACTGCGCGGCCTTCGGCGTCAGGCTGCCGAAGTTGATCAGGTCGTCCATCGTGTACGGGTCGCGCGAGAACTTCCTGATCGTGAGCGTCGGCCCCGTGAGCGCGTGCGGCGGGATGATCGCGTTCACGCGGCTCCCGTCGGGGAGGCGCGCGTCGACCATCGGCGACGCCTCGTCGACGCGGCGGCCGACCTGCGACACGATCTTGTCGATGATCCGGAGCAGGTGGGCGTTGTCGGCGAACGCGACGTCCGTCCGCTCGAGCTTGCCGTCCCGCTCGATGTAGATCCGGTCGAAGTTGTTGACCATGACCTCCGTGATCGAGTCGTCGCGGAGGAGCGGCTCGAGCGGCCCGTAGCCGAGGATGTCGTCCGTGATCTCGCGGACGATCCGCCGCCGCTCTTCACGCGTGAGCGGCGTGCGGTCGAGCGCGAGCTGCTCGGTGACCTCGCGGAGCACGCGGTCGCTGAGGTTCTCGGTCGTCTCCGTCGTGAAGAGCTGGGGCCCGAGCTTCGCGATACACGCGTGGTGGATCCGTGTCTTCAGCTCCGCATACGGATCCGCGGCCGTCTCGGGCTCGGGTTGCTCGACCGTGAGTGCAGGCCTCTGCACGCCGGCCGGCTGCTCTCCGTCCTGCGGCGAGCCGTTCTGGTTCTCGCCGCCCTTGATGCGATCGTGGAGGCCCATCGGTTACTTCCTCCCTCGGCCGAGCAGGCGCTTGCGGCCGTTCTTGGACGCCGCTGCGGGGAGCAGCGACTTGGCCATATCGCGCAGCGCGCGCGAGAAGTCCGACTTCGGTTCCGAGAGGACGGCCGGGTTGGAGCGGTTCACCGCGAGCGGGACCGCCCGGTCGCTCGGCACCTCGAACCGGACCTTGGACTCGAGTGCGGCCTCGACCTCGCCCCGCTTCATGCCGACGTTCGAGTTCGCCCGGTTGAGGACGACCCGGATCCGCTCCGGCGGGAACGAGAGGAGCGTCAGCGTCTGCAGGCTGAGCCGGACGTTCTTGATCGTCGGCACGTCGAGCCCGCAGACGAGCAGTAGGTCGTCCGTCCGGTCGAGCGTGGCGAGCATCGGCCCATGGAAGAACGGCGAGGTGTCGACGACGATCACGTCGTAGGACTCCTTCGCGACCTCCAGCAGCCGGGCCAGCTTCGGCTCGGTGACGAGCTCGGCGTCCTCCGGGCGGATCGGCGCCGGCAGGACGTCGACGCCGCTCGAGTGCCGCGTCGTGTAGCCGGACAGCTTCTCCGGATCGAGCTCTCCCGGGGCGACGACCAGGTCCTGGATCGTCTTCTCGGGCTCGATGCCGAGCAGGATCGCCGCGTCGCCGAACTGGAGGTCCAGGTCGAGCAGCAGCGTGCGCTTGCCGGCGTGCTTCGAGAATGACGCGGCCAGGTTCGTCGCCGTGACCGTCTTGCCGGTCCCGCCCTTCGGCGAGAACACGGTGACGACGCGGCCGTCGCCGTGTCCCTTGCCCGCCGCCCGCCGGCCGGCGTGGCCGGCCTTGCGGACGGCGAAGACGACGTTCTCCGTCAGCTGCGGAAGCAGCAGGACGTCGGCAACGTCGGCGTCGAGCGCCTCCTCGAGCAGCGCGGACGACTCGCCCGACGCGAGGAGGACGATGGGCGCCCGCGTGTATTCGCGGATCGAGGCCAGCTCCTCGACCGGAAGGGCCGAGGAGCGCGTCGCGTGGAGGACGACCTGGAGATGGCCGCCCGCCAGCGGGCCGCCGCCGTCGCGGACGTAGTCGCTCCGGCCAACGAGCTCGATCTCGCCGTGGCGCTCGAGGGCCTCGCAGAGCTCGTTCAGGCCCTCGCAGCTACCCGTGACGTAGATCCGTGACTTCTCGCGAGTGGTGACCTCCATCTCGAGAGTCATCTAGCGCCCTCCTCTCAGCTTCCGGCGCTGGCCGGCGCGGAGGCCGTCGCCAAGCACCGACTCGGTCGTCTCGATCGACTCTGGGCTGTCCGCGGCGTCGGTCACCGGCCGCAGCTGCAGGGTCCAGTCGCCGTCGGTGACGACGAAGAAGAACTTCTGCGCCTGCGCGTCCGTGACCTGGAACATCGCGGAGAAGGGCTGCTGCGGGTCGCTGCCGATCTTGCTCTGCAGCCGGCTCGTGTTCGGAGCGCGCAGGACGAGCAGGTCGCGAAGGACGACCCGCGACGCCCTGCGGTCGTTCGAGTTCGGCAGCTCGAGCGAGGCGACGAGGTCGACCCGGTCGCCCGCCTTGACGGTGCCCGCGAGGAGCTGGTGCTCGGTGCCTGAGATCTGGATCGCGCGGAGGTTGCCCTTCAGCTGAGCGCGGACCCCCTGCTCCTCAGCCGCCCGGAAGCGGCGGGTGGAGATCTGCTCACCGGCGTAGATGGGCTCGACCGCGACGAGCTCGTCGATCTGGTTGGGCTGGGAGATCGCGCCCGGAACCACGCTGCGCCG
This sequence comes from Actinomycetota bacterium, assembly GCA_046729155.1. Classification (GTDB taxonomy): domain Bacteria; phylum Actinomycetota; class Thermoleophilia; order Gaiellales; family Gaiellaceae; genus VAXT01. Next base: position 6,796 of record JBKPFD010000048.1, on the reverse strand, counting down.
GGGGACGTGCTCGACCCGGAGCAGCTTCCGGTTGGCGATGTCGCCACCGCTCGTGCCGAGGGCGATGTCCTTCGACGCGACGTAGACAGCGATGTTCTCCTCGCCATGCTGGACGTTCCGCTTGTAATTCGTGACGTAGAACGTCGTCAGCAATCCGGCCACGATCGCCAGCGCGACCGCGATGCCAATGTTTCGGATTCTGTACGTCATTGCACCAGCTCTTTCTCTTCTCGGAGGACTATTCGATCAGGTGGACGGCCCGGGCTCCGAAGTCCTCTTCGGATCCGTCTTCGCTCTGGATGCCGTCCCAGATGACGCGCGTAAACTGGCCTTGGATCTTGGCCGTCTTCACACCTTGGATGTCGAAGCCCGTGACGAGCCATCCGACCCAGCCGACGACGTAGTACTCGAAGCCGGCCCCCTGCGCCCTCGTGTCGTTGTAGATCGGAATGAGAATCTCTTTGCCGACACCGATTCGAGTAGCGAGAGCCTCCTTGATGTGAGACGAGTTCGGCTTGATGCCGGGATCCGAGTAGTACCACTCGTTTCTCGGCATGTAGGCATCGAGGCCCGTCTCGATCCACTCAGCGAGGTCGGACGGACCGACGCCGCCGTGCGAGCCGTCGATGTTGATCAGGCGGAACGCTCCCGGCCCGACCTTCTCGAAGTCGATCTCCGTGTCTTCGTCGAAGCGCGGATTGCAGTCCAGCTGAGGCGTGCACCGCAGGTAGTCGTGGCGGTAGTCGACCCCGATCGGAGCGGCCCACCTCGCCTGGCCCATGGCGCCGGCACGCGCCTTGGCGGTAGAGCGGGCGGTGACGGAGTCGATGCCGAACAGCCTCGTGAAGACGCCGGCAGCGGACTTCCGCGCCGTGACCTTGATCGTGTCGTTGGCGACCACGGACGACGAGAGCTCGACGTCCGGCTCTTGCACGCCGCCGCCGTTACGGCCCGCGTAGTTCAGCGCTGCGGACCGCGCGGAGGCGGGAAAGTCGGGTAGGTCCTGCGCGCCCGCGAGCGCCGCGGCGTCGGCCGTGGCCTGAGTGCCTCGGTGAGCTCGGTACCAGGCGCCGACGTCGAGCACCGCGGCGGCCATTCCGAGCAGGACGGTCATGAAGACGAGGGTGAGCACCATCGCCTGGCCGCGCTGGTTCTTGTGTCTTGAGTTCATTCCACACGCTCTTTCGTCGTGCTCGAGAGTCGTCCGGACTTGACGACGAGCCCGAGCAGGCTGATCCGGTACGGGTAGGTGGCGGTGACCGTGACTTCGGCGTTGGCCGTCCAGCCCGGGTTGGCGGACACGGTGACGGCGAGGTCGCTCTGTCGGAGGTCGGTCCCTGCGTTGCGCACCGTCTGCACGACGGCGCCGTCAGGGTTTTGCAAGTGCCGGCCGACTGCGCCTTTTCTGGCGCCTGCACGCACCGCGTCGGTCAGCGTGATGTAGTTGTTGAAGACGATTCCGAACTGAATGACGCCGAACAGGAGCAGGGCGAGAATCGGGAGCACGAGTGCGAACTCCGTCATCGACTGTCCCTGTTGGTTTCTGAGCGAAAATCTCTTGTTCATGCACCTGTTCCGTTTGCGTCTCGGGGGTGAGATGGCGGGCCCTCCGAAGTCGAAGGGCCCGCCTCGTTGCCATGCCGGTCAGGTCTTAGGTGATGTACCCGGCGACCCTGGTCACGGCGTTGACGATGTTTCCGGAGAGAAGAGCGAGAGCGCCGAAGACGGCGATCGTGATCACTGCGAGCACGACGCCATACTCGGCCATCGTCTGGCCCTCCTCACGCTTGCGAAGCGAAGCGAAAAGGTCAAAAAGCCTCAGCACCTGTTTCACCTCCCTTCTGCGGTGACGAAGGGAAGGAACTGTCGTGTGCTGCTTGCGATTCGAGCCTGTAAAGCTGTGGGCGAACGGGTCGGTCACGCCGGTGGAAACCTCCGTAGAACGTCTGTGGCGTGGCCGCGCCGCCTTATGGCTCAGTCGCCAGATCATCGGTACGACGGCGAACCGGGCCGGATCCCCCGGTTTAGGGATCTGTAAAGGCGTTCCCCAATTCGGGTGAGGACGGCGCCGCCGAAGGGCGCCGATAGGGGGAGCGATCCGTTACGGCCACGGATGTCATAGGAGATCTGCGTCGAACGGCCTCGGCGCTCGACACAGGACTGGAGCAGGGAAATGCCACAAGGGAGACACCGCCTCAGGAACAGCACGGTCGCGCTCGCGCTGACCGCAGCTGCTCTGGCGCTGCTCGCGATGCTGCCGAACCGGCGGCGCAAGATCCGCCTTGCGCCTCGCCGGCTGGCCGCGAGCCTCGCCTTCACGACACTTTTCTTCGCGGGCGCGGCATTCACAGCCGGCGCCGGCAACGAGGTTGCGCAGTTCCTCGAGCCGGGCGAGCAGAGCGCCGCGACCGCGACGGACACGACAACGACCACGACCGAGGAGCAGCCGGCCCAGGAGGCCGCCGCCGCGCCCGAGGGCTGGCAGATGAGCCAGAAGTCGTCGTCGGCCGAGTCCCAGAAGCTCTCGAGCGCCACCGCGCAGCCGGCGGCCTCGAGCGGCGGCGCCTACCGCGCCCAGCAGCAACGCTCGACGACGCAGAGCGCCTGGCGCTCGCGCGCGACTGCGCCCACGCAGTCGCAGTCCTCGCGCGTGAACGTGAACGTACGCCCCGCGCTCAAGCCCGCGTGGGTTAAGCGCGCGGCGACGTTCCGCCGTGCCGCCCCCATGGTCACGCCGCTGCCGCGTGCGCTACGCACTGTCGAGCGTGAGCCGGAGGCCGACGAGCCCGGCGTGAGCGCGACGATCTGGCTCCACCGCGCTCTCCCTGATCCGACGCCGCCGTCGCGGCGCCTGAAGCCTGCGTTCGGGCGGCGCCTCGCCGCCGTGTCCGCTCGCAACCACGTCGACTGGGCGCTCGTCCTCGGCGTGCTCCGCGCGAGCGGCGAGCGTGGTGCCGTCCCGGCTTCGCCCGCACGGCTGCAGTCGCTCTCCGCGCAGCTCGCGAAGCTCGGCGCGCGCCGCAGCCCGTGGTCGGCCGTTCTGGCTCTCCGCGGCCGGACGGCGTTCGCCGACCAGGCGATCGCGCTCCAGCACTACAACCGCGCGGTCGGCCTGCAGGCGCTCGTCAAGGGCCTCGAGTGGTCGAAGCCCTCCCTGTCGAAGCGCCTCCTGCACGACAAGCGGATCTCCATCTATCCGGGCGGCCGCGCCGACATCCAGGCCGGCCGGGTCAACATCCGCATCCTCGCCCTGATCGCGTACCTCGCGGAGGCGCACGGCCAGGTCACGGTCTCGTGCCTGATCTCGGGCCACCGCCTCTACGCGCGACCGGGCGTCATCTCGGCCCACATCTACGGCCTCGCGGCGGACATCTCCGTCCTCGGCGGCCTGTCGATCATGGGCAATTCCGCCCCGGGCGGGATGACCGAGGAGGGCGTCCGCAACATCCTCCTCCTGCCGTCGGAGCTCCAGCCGCGGCAGGTGATCTCGCTCCTCGGGATGGGCGGGCCGTCCTTCCCGATGGGCAACCACGACGACCACATCCACGTCGGCTTCTGACCGAGTGGAGTTGCAGACCCTCAAACGGCTGGACGGGACGATCGTCTGCGAGCGCTGTGAGCTCGCAGGATCCCTGTTCAGCCGGATGAGGGGACTGCTCGGAAGGGACGGGCTGGAGCCGGGCGAAGGCCTGCTGCTCCGGCCCGCCTCCTCCGTTCACACCTGGTTCATGTGCTTTCCGATCGACGCGGTCTTCCTGAACCGCGACCTCGTCGTGCTCGGCATCGCCGACGGCCTCGAGCCGTGGCGTGCTGCCGGCCGCCGGGGAGCGCGCGCGGTGCTCGAGCTGCCTGCGGGCGAGTCGGCTCGCCGCGGCCTAAAGGTCGGCGACGAGCTAGTGCTCGCCGCCTGATCTGAACTCCACCCTCACGGTTTCCGAACGCGGTTGCGCAGGGCGGCGCATTGAAGTAGCTTGGAGCGAGATTAGCCTCCACTAACCTTGGGAGGGAGCGGAGGTTGGAAAGGGCAGAGGACGTGGTCGCGCCTGCGGTCGCACTCGACGGGCAGCCCGTCGTCACCGCGCATGAGATCATGCGTCGGTACGGCGAGGGCGACACGGCAGTCGACGCGCTCCGGGGCGTCTCGCTCGAGGTCGCGCCCGGCAAGCTGACGGCGATCATGGGCCCCTCGGGCTCGGGCAAGTCGACCCTCATGCACATCCTGGCCGCGCTCGACCGGCCGACCTCCGGCTACGCGACGATCGCGGGTACCCGCCTCGGCGACCTCAGCGACACCGAGATCACGAAGCTCCGGCGTCGGCACATCGGCTTCGTCTTCCAGTTCTTCAACCTGCTGCCGATGCTGACCGCGGAGGAGAACATCCTCCTGCCGCTCTCGATCGCCGGTCGCAAGCCGGACAAGGCTGAGTTCGAGGAGCTGCTCGACCGCGTCGGTCTCAAGGATCGGCGCACGCATCGACCGTCCGAGCTCTCCGGCGGACAGCAGCAGCGCGTCGCAGTCGCACGCGCCCTGGTCAGCAAGCCGACGGTCGTCTTCGCCGACGAGCCGACCGGCAACCTCGACTCGAAGACGAGCGGCGAGATCCTCCAGCTCCTTCACGAGGCCGTCGACAACTACGGACAGACGATGGTCATGGTCACGCACGAGCCGAGCGCCGCGGCGATCGCCGACCGTGTCCTGTTCCTCGCCGACGGCCTCATCGTGCGCGATCTCGGCGCCGCGACCGAGGACCAGATCCTCGGGACGATTCAGGAAGTCACCCTCACTTGATCCGAGTCGCACTTCGGGGGCTCGCAGGGCGCAAGCTCCGGGCCTTCCTCACATCGCTCGCGATCGTCCTCGGAGTGGCGATGGTCAGCGGGACGCTCGTCCTGACGGACATGATCGACCGCGCCTTCAACCAGATCTTCACCGAGTCCTACGCGAAGACCGACGCTGTCGTCAGCGGCAAGTCGGCCGGCTTCAGCTTCCAGGGGGAATCGGCGGCAACACCCCCGGTCTCGAGCTCGCTGCTGCCCAAGATCCGCGCGGTACCCGACGTCCGAGCTGCGGCCGGGTTCGTCAGCGACGAGTCGGCGACAAAGATCATCGACCGCAACGGGAAGCCGATCACGCCGAACGGTCCGACCTTCGGCTTCGGCGTCGACTTCTCTCAGCCGAGGTTCAACCCCCTGAATCTCACCGCCGGCCGCTGGCCACGGTCAAATCGCGAAGCGGCGATCGACGTGGCGACCGCCAAAGAGCAGCACTTCAAGGTCGGCCAGACCATTCGCATCGCGACGCTCAAGCCCGTGCGGCCTTTCAAGCTCGTCGGCACGGCCAAGTACGGGAGTGTCGAGTCGCTGGGTAGCGCGACCTTCGCCGTCTTCACGATCCCCGTGGCACAAGACCTGCTCGACCGGAAAGGCGAGCTGGACGCGATCTCGGTTGCGGGCAAGCAGGGCGTCTCCGAGGACAAGCTTGTCAAGGAGATCGAGGCGGTCATCCCTGCGAACGAGGCCGAGGTGCGCACCCGCGAACAGCAGGTGAAGGAAGCGAAGAAGGATGTCGAGTTCACGAAGTACATCCGCTATTTCCTCCTGTCCTTCGCCGGGATTGCGCTCTTCGTGGGCGCGTTCGTCATCTTCAACACGCTTTCGATCACGGTCGCGCAACGGATCCGCGAGCTCGCGACGCTGCGGACGATCGGCGCCTCCCGACGCCAGTTGCTCGGCTCGATCACGGTCGAGTCGCTCACGATCGGCGCGCTCGCGTCGGTCATCGGCCTCCTGCTCGGAATCGGCCTCGCATTGGGACTGAACGCTCTCTTCAAGGCGTTTGACAACGATCTTCCGACGACAGGCCTGATCCTGGCGACGAGGACGATCGTCCTCTCGCTCTTCATCGGCATCTTCGTGACCCTGGTCGCAGGCCTGGCTCCGGCGGTGCGGGCTACGAAGGTGCCGCCGATCGCAGCCGTGCGCGAAGGCGCCACCCTGCCGCCCGGCCGGCTTGCTCCGTACGCCTCCTACATCGCGCTCGCGGTGGTCGCGCTCGCCGTCGCACTGCTCGGGTACGGCATGTTCGTCAACGACGTCGACACGATCCTGCGGCTACTCGCGCTCGGCGTCGGCTGTCTCTTGTTGTTCATCGGCGTCGCGCTCGTCTCGCCGAAGCTCGTGCCGCGGCTCGCGCGTATCGTGCGCCCGCTCGCCAAGTGGGTGATGCTCGGTGCGGGGGCGGTCGTCTACCCGACCCGTCTCGGCGCCTGGCTGGTACGGCGTGGCCTCTATCGACCACGCCTGACGGGCGCCCAGAGGACGCTGGCCCTCGTCGGCGGCGTTCTTCTCCTGCTCGTGATCGGGCCGGGCGTGATGCTGCTCGCCGCGTTCCTGCTCAAGTCCCTCAGCGTGGCGATCGGCTACTCACTCGCGGCTGCCGTCGTCGTGCTCGAAGTGGTGCTCGTGGTTTGGCTCGTTCTCCGCGTTATTGCGCGGCTCCGCGACCGCGGCTTCCCGAGCGACCTGCCCGACCTGCGTTTCGATCCGGCCACCGACCGCCTCTCGAGTGAGAACTCGCGCCGCAACCCGGGGCGGACAGCCGCGACCGCGGCGGCGTTGATGATCGGGCTGGCGCTGGTCACCTTCATCGCCGTCCTCGCGAACGGCATCAAGGTGTCCAACCGTGGCGCGATCGAGGATCAGGTGAAGTCCGACTACATGATCACGTCGGGCAACGGCTTCGAGTCCATCTCACCGGCGGCGGGCAGTGCGATCGCGCGGGCGGACGAAGTGGCGG
>JBKPFD010000047.1:0-2755 GCA_046729155.1 Actinomycetota bacterium | reverse complement strand
TGGCGTCTTGCGCACGGTCACGATGCGATCGTGCGCGAGCACGAAGTCGACCTCCTGGTAGAAGATCCGGTCCTCTTCAGGCACGACCACCGCGACGAGCAGCAGTCCGAGGACGTAGTCGCCGTGGCTCTTGATCGAGGGACGAACGCGGCCTCCGTCGGCCGCCGCCGGCCGCAGAAGCAACTCGACGACGTGCGGATCGAGCTCACGGTCGACCTGACTGCGCAGCTCCTCCTCGTCGGGATCCAGTAAGTCGACCCATGCTGACCTCGCCATCACGGCGAGAGTACTTTCGGTCCCGGCTAGACCTTTGCCGTCTCGATCCGGGGGGCAGTGAGCGCCGTCTGCTCGTGACCTTCTCGGGCGGCGAGCCAGCGCTCGGCGTCGAGGGCAGCCATGCTGCCGGTGCCCGCGGCGGTCACCGCCTGGCGGTACGTGTGGTCGGCGACGTCGCCGGCTGCGAAGACGCCTTCGATGTTCGTCCTGGTCGAGCCCGGCTCGGTCACGAGATAGCCCGCCTCGTCGTGGTCGAGCTGGTCGAGGAAGAGCTTCGTGTTCGGATCGTGCCCGATTGCGACGAAGAGCCCGTCAGCCCGAAGCTCCGAGAGCTCGCCCGTGTTGACGTCGCGCAGCCGGACGCCGGTGACCTTGCTGTCGTCCCCGCCGAGCACTTCGTCGACGACCGCGTTCGTGACCCACTGGATCTTCGGGTTCGCGCGGGCGCGGTCGAGCATGATCTGCGAGGCTCGGAACTCTTCGCGCCGGTGGACGACGCTCACCTTGGTCGCGAACTTCGTGAGGAAGATCGCCTCTTCCATCGCCGAGTCGCCGCCGCCCACGACGACGATCTCCCGCTCCCGGAAGAAGGCCGCGTCGCAGACCGCGCAGTAGGACACGCCGCGGCCCTGCAGCTCCTGCTCGGAGTCGAGGCCCAACTGCCTGGCGCTCGCCCCGGTGGCGACGATGACGGCCTGGGCGAGGTAGACGTCGTCCTCGACCTCGACCCGGAACGGCCGCTGAGAGAAGTCGACGCGCGTCACGTCCTCGCGCAGGAACTCGGCGCCGAAGCGCTCGGACTGTGTGCGGAAGTCCTGCATCATCTCCGGCCCGAGGACGCCCTCGGGGTAGCCGGGGTAGTTCTCGACGTCGCTCGTGATCATCAGCTGTCCGCCGGCAGCGAAGCCCTCGATCACGAGCGGCTTGAGGTTCGCGCGAGCCGCATAGAGCGCAGCCGTGTAGCCGGCGGGGCCACCGCCGATGATGATCAGATCGCGCGTTCCCATCTCGTTCACTAGTTCCTCCATATGCAGATTGGGGCCCTCCCGGGCCCTCAATGTATTCAACGAATCGGACTGCTTGAAACTTCCGGCACGCGTGTCAGGATGGTGGTCCTGCGGCGCATTCTCCTTCGCAAACGATATGCGGCGCCCGTAGCGCTGGCGGTTGCCTGCGTGTTCTCGGCGGCGGCGGCAGGGTCGTCCCGAGATGCCTCTGCCGGAACCGTCTTTCGAGTCACCTTGCAAGCGACGATGACGAAGGACTGGAGCTACGTGGCCGAGGACGAGCAGAACGGCTGTCCGGCGACGACGCGTGTCCAGGGCCGACGAGTAGTCACCCTGCGCAGCAGCAGGCCGACACCCGTGCGAGTCACCTTCGCCGGCGGCCGCGCCGTCTACTCGCCGGCCTACGTCCGGTTCGTCGCCGTCCAGGCGTCGCAGACCGGAAGCGTGACGACCGATGCCGCCCAACCGCCGGCCTGCACCGTGCGCTCCGTGCGTCACACCGCGTGTCCCCGGTTGCGCCGGGCTGCCGGCGGGGCGGCCTTGCGCTTCTTCCGCAGCAGGCGGAACGAGATCGCGTTCACGCGGACCCGGGAGCTCGTGGCCTTCCCGATGACGTGTCCACTGCAGACGGCGCCGGTACGGGCGGAGCGGCCGAGCCTCGACCTCGCGGAGGGTGAGATCGTCGAGGCCGACCTCCGCAATCCGCGGATCCGGTCTCAGACCGCGACCGCGAGCGCCGTCGAGACGACGGACTTCGACGACGACGGCGCCGGCAAGGTCGTCGTCCGCATCGCCTGGCAGCTCCGCTTCGAACGCAGTCGCTAGGCGACGAGCCCGCCGCAGAGGTACAGCTTCCCGTCGCGGACCTCGGAATCGAGGTACGGCTGGTGCGGCTCCGACTCGTGCGGCCTGATCAGGTGCACGATGCGCTCACCCCGGGCCACGAGCAGCTCCGAGATCAACCGCCGGTGACAGCGCTGCCACGCCGTTTCCGCGCACATGAAGCACGGCACGGGCTCCGCGAGCGCATCCGCGAGCGCCTGCTGCCAGTCCGGCTGCCCCATCCTCGCCGCGTAGCCCGCGAACGCGCCGAGGCATGCGAAGCGCTCCTCGCCCGCCTCGCCGCTCCGGCGCCCGCCGAGCTCGACAGCATGGCGGTAGGCGATCCCCGCGTCCTCGAGGCGCGCCGCGAGCGCGTCGCGGTTGAACTGCGGGCTGCGCCGCGAACCGGGAAAGCGCCGCACGTCGACGAGCGTCTGCACGCGGGCGGCATGGAGGCATTCGACGAGCTCCTCGACAGCTCGCCGTCCGTGCCCGATCGTGTAGAGAGGCGCGTCCACCGCGTGCATAGAATCCCGCGTTCCGAGGGAAGAGAGGAGAGGACGCATGGCCGAGTCGGTGAGCTGGGACCATCTCCGTGAGCTGGCCGAGTTCCGCGCCGAGAAGGGCTGCGCGATCAGCTTTTACGTCAA
>JBKPFD010000046.1:0-2115 GCA_046729155.1 Actinomycetota bacterium | reverse complement strand
AGAGCAGGCCGTCGCGAGCGCTTCCGCCAGCCGTGCCGGCCGGATCCGCTTCCGCCCACGACTCGGGCTCGCCGGCACGTACCAGCTGAGGTTCGGCGACGTCCGTTCGAACGTTGCGGCGCCCGCCGTTCGGCCGGCGCTCGACAGCGCCTTGCCGCGCGGACGGCTGTTCGGCCGGCGGCTCGTCCTTCGCGCACGGGTGCGACCGGCCGGAGCCGGCACGATCACGGCGAGAGTCTGGCGCCCGCATAGGCGCCCGCTCACCTACGAGCTCGGCGCGCAGGGGGCCGTTCGCCTGCCCAGCCGGCTGGCCGGCGACTACGTCGTCCGGATCACGGTCACTCCGGCGGCGGGTTTCATCGGCACGAGCCGCACGCTACGGACCACGGTGCACGTGCCGTACCTCTCGCTCGGATCGCGCGGGCCGAGCGTCCGGGCCCTCGAGCGCCGGCTGTCGGAGCTCGCGTACGCACTGCGCGGAGTCGACGGGCTCTACTCGTACGACACATACGACGCGGTGCTCGCCTTCCAGAAGGTGACCGGCCTTCCGCGCACGGGACGCGTCGAACCCACCACCTGGCGCCGGCTGCGGAGCGCGCACCGGCCGTGGCCTCGCTACCCGCGCGGGTCGCACATCGAAGTCGACAAGGGACGGCAGGTCCTCTTCGAAGTACACGCCGGCCGCGTCGTCCGAGTCGTCCACGTCTCGACGGGAGCGACCGGAAACACACCGGTGGGCCGCTGGCGCGTCTACCGCAAGGTCGTCGGCTGGGACTGGGTGCTGTGGTACCCGATGTACTTCCTGCGCGGGTTCGCGATCCACGGCTACCCCTCGGTGCCCGTGTACCCCGCCTCGCACGGCTGTGTTCGCGTGCCGATGTGGATCGCTCCGCGCCTCTTCGCAGGGAACTCGTACGGCGAGACGATCTTCGTCTACTAGCCGACTGGGCCTGCTCGCTGCGGCGACGGGCGTCCTCGCCTTCGTCCTCGTCCTCACCGTGCAGGCGGTCTGGCCCGACGGCGAGGGAGAGCCGGTCGCGTGGAACGACCTCTCCGGCCAGGTCGGACCACTCCGTCTGACCGGCGAGACGAAGCGGCTCTTCACGAGCCGGGCGCAGCTCGCTCAGTACTTCGAGCGGCTCGGCGCGCTTCGGCGGCTTCCACCGGTCGACTTCGAGCGCCGCCAGCTCCTCCTCGTCTCGACCGGCCCGCGGTCGAGCAGCGGCTACAGCATCGAGGTCCTGAACGTGCGGCGCCACGCGCGCCGCATCGACGTCACAGTCCGCGAGCGCACCCCGACCCTCGAACAGCGCGTCCGAGCGGGTGTGACCTCGCCGTACCGCCTCCTGAGCCTGCCCCGGGAGGCCGACGTCTACGTCGACTGGCGCGGCCGCTAGCCGCGCTCGATGTCGTCCTCGCCGACCGCGAACTGGTCGGGCGAGACATCGTCGAGGAACTTCTTGAACTCGTCGACGATCTCTTCCTCGTTCACGTCCTCGCCCTCGAACTCGATCGCGGACTCCTCGATCACGTCGTTCGCGGCGAAGATCGGGGCCTCGGCCCGGACGGCCAGCGCGATCGCGTCCGAGGGGCGCGAGTCGATCTCGATCTCGGAGCCGTTCTGCTGCACGGTGATGCTCGCGTAGAACGTGCTTTCCCGCAGCTCGGTGACCGTGATCCGCACGACCTGCGCGTCGAGCTGCTCGAGCATGTCGGCGACGAGATCGTGCGTCATCGGCCTCGGAGTCGTCGCGCCCTGGAGCTTCATGAGGATCGCGGCCGCCTCCGGATGGCCGATCCAGATCGGGAGGAACTTGTTGCCGTCAGCGGTCTTCAGGAGGACGATCGGCTGTTTGCCGACCAGGTCGAAACTGACCCCGTAGATGACCATCTCCTGCATGCCAGACCTCGAGTCATCTTAGCGCGGGGGTCTCGAGCGGCCCTCACCCATTCCGGCACCCTCGGCGTCGGCGGGCCTGGGCTACAATCGGCTGCCCCGGGCGATTAGCTCAGTCGGTTAGAGCGCCGCTCTGATAAGGCGGAGGTCCGTGGTTCGAATCCACGATCGCCCACTCCCAGAACTCCGGTAGTCACGCGGTCTCCGAGGAATTCGTC
>JBKPFD010000045.1:0-4594 GCA_046729155.1 Actinomycetota bacterium | reverse complement strand
TCCTTGACCCGCTCGCTCATTTCGTGGCGGATCTCGCCGACGGCGCGGTCGACTGTCGGCTTGGACGTGACGTACTCGGTTGCCGGCCAGATCGCGACGTTGTCGAGCTTCGCCATGATCTCGCCGCTGACTGGGTCGAAGTGCGTGATCTGCTCCACCTCGTCGCCGAAGAACGAGATGCGGTACGCGGTCTCGGCGTTCGCCGGCTGCACCTCGACGATGTCGCCCTTGACGCGGAACCGCCCACGGCCCAGCACGGTGTCGTTGCGGACGTACTGCGAGTCCACGAGCTTCCGCAGCACCGCGTCGCGGTCGTGCTCCTCCCCCACCTCCAGGATCAGCACCCGCTCGCGCCACTCCTCGGGCGAGCCGAGGCCGTAGATGCAGGAGACGGCGGCGACAACGACCGCGTCGCGGCGGGTGAAGAGCGCGGACGTCGCTTGAAGCCGCAGCCGCGCGATGTCGTCGTTCTGGGACGAGTCCTTCTCGATGTAGAGGTCGGCCTGCGGGACGTACGCCTCGGGCTGGTAGTAGTCGTAGTACGAGACGAAGTACTCGACGGCGTTCGTCGGGAAGAACTCGCGGAACTCGTTACAGAGCTGCGCGGCGAGCGTCTTGTTGTGCGCGATCACGAGCGCGGGGCGCTGGACCTGCTCCATGATCCAGGCCATCGTCGCCGTCTTGCCGGTCCCCGTAGCGCCGAGCATGGTCTGAAATTGGTCGCCTGCCTGGATGCTCTTGGAGAGCTCCTCGATCGCCTGCGGCTGGTCACCAACCGGCCGGTAGGCATCGGATGTCTTGAACGCGGTTGCCACGAAGACAGGCTAGCGACGGCCGACCTGCTGGAGCCGCCGTTCGGCGAGCTCGAGGAGCCCTGAGACCGGAGCGCACACCTCGCAGGTGTACTTCCTCACCGTGCCGTCCTGACCAGCGGTGTAGATGGCATATCTGGAGCCCCCGAAGACCGCGGTCTTCAGGGGGCCGACGTGACCGCGGAGGAGTGAGAGCAGGCGGCCCGTTCGCACCTCCCAAAGACCGGCCGCGCCCGGGCCGGCGGTCACGATCCAGCGCCCGTCCGGGCTGAACTCCCCGTCGCTGACGATGGCGCCGTGAATGCTGAGGAGGTACTTTTGCTTGCCCGTCCGCGCGTTCCACACCCTCGCATCGTGATCGACGCTCGCGGTGACGACGAGCCCGCCGTCCGGGCTGAATGTTGCCGACGTGAGCGCGTCTCGATGTCCCTTGAGTGGACGTAGCTCACGCTGCCCGGTAGCTACGTTCCAGATGCTCGCAGTCCCGTCGGCGTTCGCTGTAACGAGTCGCTTTCCGTCCGGGCTGAACGACACGTCGACGACGCCTGGCCCCGTTCGAATCGGGCGAGCCTGCTTCCACGTGGCCGCATCCCAGATGGCAACGCGGTCGACGCCTGCCGCCGCGAGCCTGCGGCCTTCTGGATCGAACGCGACTGCGACAGGGCTGCTGTGCCGTAGCGTCTTCTGTGGCGCGCCGTCCGTCGACCAGATTCGCACGGTGCCGTCATCCGACGCCGTCGCGGCAAGGGTGCCGTCCGGGCTGAAGGTCGCATCGCGCACCCGGCGGACCGGCAGCGTGATACGCCGCCGCCCTTGTCGCCAGATGTGAGCCACGCCCCGAGCATCTGTCGTGAGGCGCAGCGCGCCCTTTTTAGCGACAGCCAGTCCGGTCAAGGGAACCTCCTCGTGGTCGAGCAGCCTGAGCTCGGCGGTGATGCGCGGGTCCCAGATCCTCACGGTCCCGTCCTCGCCATAGGTGAGAACACGCCGGCCGGTCCGATCGAACAGCGCCCCACGGACCGCACCGTCGTGGCCCGCCAGCACGGCAACCGTGTTTCCGCGGTCGGTCTTCCACACGCGCGCCGTCCCGTCCCTGCTTGCCGTGAGTGCGTAGAGGCCTCGCGGGCTGAACGCGATGCTGTTCAGCTGGTTCGTGTGCCCCATGAGAATCGACGCGAGGGCACCGCGCCTCGTGCCGACGTTCCAGATGCGCGCCGTCCCGTCGGCGCTCGCTGTGCCGACGAACTGACCTTTCTTCGGACTCACCGCGACGTCCACAACACGTCCGAAATGGCCTGCAAGGTGGTAGGCGGCCCTTCCTCGCCGCAGATCCCATGTCTGCGCAGTCCGGTCAGCACTGCCTGTCACAAGCATCTCCTTCCGACGTCCGAAGACCGCGGAGAGCACTTGGCTGCGGTGCTCGAGTTCGAAGAGGAGTGCTCCCGTAGCCACGTTGTAGACCCGTGCGAACCGGTCGGCGCCGAACACGACGGCGAACTCCCCGTCGTCGCTGATCGCGACGCGAGCCGGGGCCGGAGTGGTGAGCACCGCGTGCGAGAAGTCGTCGAGGCGCCAGATGTAAGTCGTCCCCTTGCCGGTCGTGCTCATCAGAGCACGGCCGTCGGGCGAGAACTCGAGGTCGACCACGCCAGCGTCGTGCCGAAGCGAACGGATCGGTCGGCCGTCTCGGCTCCAGAGCCGAACGGTACGGTCTCTGCTCGCCGTGGCGACGGTCCGACCGTCCGGGCTGAAAGCCGCATCAGTCACGGCGCCCGAGTGCCGGAGCAAGGCGAGCCTCGCCCCGGTGACGGCCGAGAAGATGCGGGCCGTCCCGTCACCGTCGGCGGTCACGACTCGGGTCGAGGCGGGGTCGTAGGCCGCCGCGTTCACGGCGCCCTCGCCGGCGCGCAGGATCCTCCGTACGTGGCTGAATAGCAACGAGTCTCGGAGAATCGATTCGGACTCGGAAGTGGGCTGGATCCGCGCCGAGCGAACCGCGAGCGCGAGGCTCTCGAGCGGATCCTGGGCCAATGTCGCCCGAGCCCTGGCCGCGAGCTCCCGCGCCTCGGATGTGCGAGCCGCGGCACGCGCCTCACGCCGCTGCGAAAGCGCGTAGATAGCCACGGCTGTCATCGCGGCGAGCGCGACCAGCGCACCGATGGCCACCATGGCGAGCCGCCGGTGTCGCCGCTCGGCCGCGCGCCGCTCGCGCTCGAGCTCCTGCTCGCGCCGCCAGGCAAGGACGGCCTCGCCGAGGACGTCGTGGAAGATCTCGTACCGCGCCGACTCCTCGCCGGCGCCGTTGACCGTCCGGACGATCCGCTCTCGACCGAGGGTCGAGAGGACGGGGAGCAGGCGTTGCTCCTCGACCGACGCATACTCCGCGAGGTCGCCCACGCCGTGGGCAATCTTCGCCCCCGAGGGAGTGTCGAGGAAGCGGAAGACGTCTGCCGCAACATCCCGCTCCTCGGACGAGAGCTCCTCGACTGCGCGACGCAGGTGCGCGCGAACGATCGCCTCGGCCCCGCCGAGCCCGACCAGCGTCTCAGCGCGGAGATGGCTCGAGCTGGCGGCCCGCTCCTCCTCCCAGATGCGCTCGAGCACCAGCTGGAGATAAGCCGCCTCGATCCGGCCGGTGCTCACGTCGTCGGCGGTCAGCCCACGGCCCGCCTCGCCCAGGTCGACCTGCCCGGCCACGGTCTCCTCCAGCACCAGCTCGGTGAGCTCCGACTCGACCTCGATCGATCCGTCGACGAGCTCGTTGTAACGCTCGACGGGTTTCTCCACGGCGTCGCGTGCCGCTCGCCTGTCGAGATGGTCGAGCCGAAGGTAGTTCGCGAACAGGTTCGGGATACGCCCCTTGAAGCGGTCGAGCTTCGACAACGCGTCGTCCCGGAGGGAGAGGAGGACGCGCACGCGAAGACCCGGGCGTGTGACGAGCTCGGGCAGCTCTGCGGTGAAGCCGGCCTCGCCCCGGTGATAGAGGAAGTACTCCTCGGCCTGGTCCAGGATCAGCAAGAGGTCACATGCGAGCGCGTCGGTCCAGCGCCCAAAGGTTTCGGCGAGCGACTCGCCTGCGCGCTCGTCGAGGAGTGCCGAGCCGAACTGAGCCGCGAGCTCCTCGCGCACGGCAGATCTCAGGCTCCCGACCGGGTCCTCGCTCCAGACATCAAAGACGACGACCGCGTACTCGGGATGCCCTCGTTCCTCTACGTTGCGCCGGGCCTGTGCGCGCAGCCCGTGCGCGACTCCGGCGCGGAGCACCGACGTCTTCCCAACCCCGCTCGGCCCGTAGAGGACGGTCAGCCGCGCGGCCAGGACGTTCTCACCGATGATGCCGCTCTCGCGCTCCCGCCCGAAGAAGAGAAGCGCGTCGAGCTCGCTGTCCTCGAACGGAACGAGCCCTTTGTAGGGACTGTCCGGGATCACGCCGGCGTCACCTCGGCCAGACGGCGCTCGATGTCTGCGACGAAGTCCTCGAGCGGAACGTCGTAGAGGTCGACCCCGCGCTGACGCCAGAACTCGTGCTGGATCGGATGCGCACCCGGAAGCACTGCCCAGGAGCGGTAGCTGATCGGCTCGTCGCCGAAGACGCGGTGCAGGAAAACGCGCAGGCTCCACTCCACCACCGGGTACGAGACGAAGAGCAGGTGGCTGCGCCCGAGCTTCGCCGCAACCGTCACCGGGACGACGTTCGCCAGATCGCTCTGCGCGAGATACCCGATGTAGTCGTCCTCGCTGACGACGAAGCTCTCGCGGTCCCGGTCGAGACGGGAGTCGAC
>JBKPFD010000044.1:0-3903 GCA_046729155.1 Actinomycetota bacterium | reverse complement strand
AGATGTGTATAAGAGACAGACGGAGCGGAGACGCCTTGCGCGGAACGCACGGACATGGCCGGCGTCTGACACCGGACATGGCTTCGGGTCTGAGCGCCGACAGGTCCGGCTTGGCCGTTACGCGTCAGACGAGAGCCACTCGCGGAGCTCCGTGTGCCGCTGGAGAGGGCCGCCGCGCTCGAGCTCGCGCCGCAGCTCGCCGACCGTGCCGTAGCGCTCGGCAAGCACGTCGTGCGTGTGGATCGTCTCGAGATTGACCTGCCTCGAGAAGACGAAGTCCTCGTCGGCCAGGCCCGGATACGCGTCGAGCACGCCCTTCAGCGCCAGCCGCACCGAGTCTTCGACGAAGCGCGGCTGGAGATGCGCGTGCTCGACGACGAACAGCTCGTCCGGCCGCTTGAGCAGCTCGTAGACGGGCGCGCTCATCGAGCTCTCGACGATGGTGACCAGCTGCTCGGCGTTCACGTGCGCGTCCGTGCCGACGTACAGCGTGCCGCGGCCACGCTGGTTGTGCGTCGCCAGCGGGACGAGACCGAGGATGCGCTCCACGTCGTCGTCCTCGAACCCCGCCTCGAGGAGGCGCTCCGACGCACGACCGCGGACGAGGCCCTGGGCGCAGGGGCACGCGTTGATGCCTGCCGCCTCGACGCCGACGATCCGCCGCACCCCGCTCTCCGAGGCCGCGGCGATCCCGAGCAAGCTGACCATCTCTTGCGTCGGCAGCTCCGTGACCGGAGTCGTGCGCTGGATGGGATACCGGGCCGCGATCCGCACCTCCGCGCGGAGCGCGCGCTGGCGCTCGACGATGTGCCGCGCGATGTGCTCGGCGAGCACCTCGATCAGGAACGCCTCGCCGATGACGACCTCCTCGATCGCCTCCTCGAAGAGCTCCGGGAAGCGCGACATGTGCACGCCCTTCTGCGCCGGGTCGAGATCGACGGTCGACTCGATCTCGGCGGAGATCAGCTTCTCCGTGTCGCCATAGCGGATCCGGATCGCCTTGCTCGCGCCCGTGACACCCGCTCGAGAGAGCCCGAGTTGGACGTCCGGGAGCGACGCCTGCAGGTCGTGCTCGAGTAGCCGGGACGGGTCGTCCATTGCAGCGCCCATACTTCGCGCAACGCTACCAGGGAGATTCTTGGCCCCAGAAACCAGCTTCGCGCGCTTCGTCTCGCTCGCCTGCCACGACCTGCGGACGCCGCTCGCGACCGTCTCGGGCTTCGCGCACACGCTCGAGCGCCTGGAACAGCTCGGCAACCCGGCCGATCGCTACGTCGGGATGATTCTCGCCGCAGCCGAGCAGCTGGACGAGATCCTCGACGACCTCGGGGTCGTCGCCCGCATCGAGGCAGGCCGCTACGACCCCGCCCTGGTGGAGGCGGACACGCTCGAGCTCGTGCGCGCCGCCGCCGACCGGCTCGCCGAGCCCGCCGACGCCGACGGACGTGGCGCCACTGTTCGCGTCGACCGCGAGCCCGCAGAGCGCGCGCTCGCGTCCCTCGCTCGCTGCGCGTTCCGGCACGGCGCGCTCGACCGCGTCGCCCTGCGCGCGGACGGGGGCGAGGTGCTCATCGAGCCGGTGAACGCCGACGCGGCACCCGTCGTCATGGTGGAGGAGCTCAAGGACCTTGGCGCCGCGGCCGCGCACCGGGTGGTCAATGCCTTCGGCGGTTCGCTGTCGCTCGAGGGAGAAGTCCTGCGCGTTCGCTTCGGCGATAGGTAAATCGGGCCGGGGGCCCGGTCGACAAGACCTTCGGCCCCGTGGAAGAGTAGGGGTATGCACGTTGTCCTCGCCGTGTCCGATGTCGATCGCGCGTACGCCTTCTACCGGCACGTCTTCGGCTGGGAGCACCACCTTGCATGGGAGGGCGAGTACGTCGAGCTCGTCGTGTCGGAAACCGATCGCCTCGGCCTGTACGTGCGCGACGGCTACTCCGAGACGGCCGGCGCGGAGCCGGTCGAGCTCGACGGCCACGCCTCGACCGCTTATCTGTATGTGCGGGTCGACGACCTCGACGAGCTCATCGGGCGGCTGGAGGAGGCAGGCGCCCGTCCGCTCAGCCCGCGCTCCGAGCGCGGCTGGGGCGACGAGGCGGCGTACTTCGCGGATCCCGACGGCAACGTGATCGGCGTCGGGCAGTACATCCACGCACCGATCGTCGACGGCTAGCAGCGCTCGAGCGCGTCCGCGTAGAAGCCGAGGATCTGCTCGGCGTGGTCCTCGAACCACGAGTACTCGTGGTCGCCGTTCCACACGTGGAGGCGGGCTCCGGGCAGGCTCCGGGCCAGCTCTTCGTCGGCGCTGCGGAACGGATCCTCCGTGCCGACGTCGATCCAGATCTTGGCCTTGCCGTAAAGCCGCGGGTTCGCTCGAGCCGCGCCCATCACGTCGTGCCGCGCGAAGTCCTCGGCATCGTCGAAAGCGCCCTCCGGCGTTTCGCCGCCCGTCCGCCACATCGCCGCCGAGTGGCCGCCGACGGCGCAGAAGCGCCGGAAGCGCGCGAGATCGAACGCTCCGAACCCGCCCATCGAGAAGCCGCCGATCGCGACCCGCGACGGATCGGCGTCGTAGCGCCGGACCGTCTCGGGGATGACCTCGCGCAGGAGGTACGAGCCCCAGCGGCCGTCGGCGCGGTCGTGGTAGTACGAGTGGTCGCCGCCGTTGGCGAAGACGACGACCGGCGCGCGCTTGCCGAGCCTGTCGAGCGCGTCACGGAACGAGCCCTTCACCATCGAGTCGGGCGAGCTCGAGCGCCCGTGCAGCAGGATGAGCACCGGCCGTCCCGCCCCGTCTCCTTCGGGCACGAGCACCGCCTGCTCGAGACTGCGCCCGAGGAGTTCGCTGCGCACGGTGAAGTGAGACGCGCCGTTGCCCAAGCAGCCGGCCTGCGCGACGAGGGCGAGACCGGCGAGCTGGAGGCCGAGCCTACGAAGCCTCGACCGAGCCGACAACCCAGAAGTGCCCCTGCACGATCGCGGAGGGCTCGAGGGACGGGGCTTCCATCGGCGCCACGAGCTCGTAGTCCCCTCCGAACGTCCGCGCGAGCGCCCAGCGGAACTTCTCGCCCGTCCAGTCGTTCTGCTTGACGTCCGCGGCCATTACCCGTCCCGTCAGGAGCATGTGCGCGACAGCCTCCTGGTCGCCGTCGGTGAACAGTCCGGTCGGAATGAGCGATTCCGCGCCGAGCGGCGGTTCCTGCCCCGCCTGCGCGGCTTCGTACGCGGCCTCGTCCGGCCACGTCGCCAAGTCGTCGGCGAAGCCGGTGAGCCGAGCCGTCGCCGGAGCGTCGAGTGGCATCGTCTCGCGCGCCACACCGATGTCGTGGAGCTGGACGGCCAGCGGATAGGCCATCTCGCCTTCTTCGTCGACGACCTCCAGATACATGCGATCGCAGAAGCGGCATTCCGCATCGGCGATGAAGCTGCGCGGGACGACCCGGATCTCGTGCGTGGCGGCGAAGCTCGGGGTCACGCACTCGACGACGTCCTCCGCGCTGACGTTGATCGCCGTCAGCGCGTTGCTCGAATCACGTGCGAGGTAGTGCATGCCGCCGTCGACGAGCTCCGTCCTCTCGGCCGTCTCGACGATGCTCATGACGAATTGCTCCATGTCCTCTGTCGAGCGAAGCGGTACGCCGATGCAGTCGAAGTGGCCCATTCAACGCGCGTGGCGTATGTCGCGTAACGAATATCGGGGTGAATCCGTTTTGGTCGCGAGGCCCGCGCGCGTTCGTCAAGTGGCGCTTCGAGGTCGCGGGCCAGTACATCCTCCAGGCGCCGGCGGTGGCGCCGGACGGCACCGTCGCGGTCGTCGGCTCGAGCGGGAATCTCTACTCGCTGACGCCGGACGGCGCCCTCAGGTGGATGGTGCCCGGAGTCGGCGGGCACGGCGGTCCGAGCTTC
>JBKPFD010000043.1:0-3473 GCA_046729155.1 Actinomycetota bacterium | reverse complement strand
CCCCAAACGGGGCGCCCCGCTCGTTTTCCGGGCCGTTTACTCGGCCGGGTCGACGAGCTCCGGCATGAGTTCATCCGGCGACGAGATCACCGCCGCGGCCTCGTCGAGGGCGCCAGCGCTCGGCGGAAAGGCGCGATTCGGCAGCGCGATCACGCGCATCCCGGCCGCGGCGGCGGCTCGGATCCCGTTCTCCGAGTCCTCGATCGCAGCGGAGCGCCGAGGATCCGCCGCGAGCCTCCGTGCCGCCTCGAGGTAGACGTCGGGTGCAGGCTTGCCGCGCGGGACTTCCTCTGACGACACCGTCGCCCGGAAGCACGGCTCCAGCCCGGACAGCTCGAGCACGAGGTCGATGAGCGGCCGGTTGGAGGAGGACGCCAGACCCAGCGGCCAGCGCGCCGCGAGTCGGCGAACCGCCTCGACCGCGCCGGGCACGAGCGGCAGGCGCTCTCGGTAGAGAGCCTCGAGCCGCCGAACGACTTCGGCCGAGATCTCCTCCGGCGGCTCTGCGAGGCCGATCTCGTCATGCATGTAGCGGGACCACTCCGGCGAGCTCATGCCCATCATGTCCGCCGTCGCCCGCTCGGACCAGCGGCCGCCGCTCTCTTCGACGAGACCGCGGCGAGCCTCGTCCCACGTCTGCTCGGTGTCGACGATGACGCCGTCGAGGTCGAAGACGACGGCTTCGATCAAAGCGAGGTGTACGTCTGCCGCACGTAGACGAGCGTCTCGGCCGGAGCGCCGGCTTCGGCGGCGACGACCTCGCCGACGAAGAAGCTGTGGTCGCCGGCGGGATGGACGTCCCCACGGCGGCACTCGAGCCAGCCGGCGGCGCCCTCCAGAAGCGGTGCGCCCGTAGCACCCTCGCGGACGTCGATGCCGTGCCACAGGCCGATCGGCGGGACGCCCCGGGCGAAGTGCTGCGCCACGTCTTCCTGACCGGCGGCGAGGACGCTGACGGCAAAGGCGTCGGCTCGGCGCAGAAGCTCATGCATGGCTGCCTGACGGCTGACGGCGACGCCCACGAGTGGCGGCTCGAGCGAGAGCGAGACGAACGCCGCTACAGTCAGCCCGAGCCGCTCGCCCTCGACGTCGACCGTGACGACCGTCACCGGAGCCGGGACGTTACGCAGGACTGCCCGCAGCTCGTTTCCGGCCGCCATCGGCCGATGATATGCGCCTCGTTCGCAGGCCCGCCGGGGCGGAGCGACTACTTAGCGCGGCACTTGCCGCCCGTGAACAGCTCAGCTTGCTCGGCGTTCGCCTGCTCCTCCAGCGCCGCGTCGAACGTGCCGAGCGAAGGCGACGTCCAGAAGAGGATCGGCGTCACACCGGGGCCCATGACCGTCGCGCGGTAGGCCTCGCCCCTGCCGACAGGCCTGCGCTGGCCACGCCAGGCGTGGGGGTAGAAGCCGTAACAGAACGCGCCCGACCACGTGTGCGTCAGGAACGCGTTCTCGCGCTTCCAGCGGTTCCCGTAGCGCGAGTTGAACGTGTCGACGAACACGTTGCGGCCCCAGGAGTCGAGCGGCGACCCGAACCGCGTGGTCTTGAAGCCGTAGACGCCCTTTCCCCGATACGTCAGCCAGCCGTAGAGGTGGTCGTAGTCGCGGTAGACCCAGTCGAGCTTGACGACGAACTCTGGGAGGTCGCCGGACCAGTGCGACAGATGCATCTCGACGGCCGACTCGTGGCTGTCCAGCGGGCGAAGGCCGAACGGCGGCAGCAGGCGCTGCCACTTCTGGATCGCCCAGTGCGAGCCGTCAGGCGCCGTGCACGCTGCGACCATCCACTGCAGTGGCGGGCCCTGGTAAGGACCGCAAGCGTTCCTGAATCCGCGCCAGACGTCTCGCCGACGCGAGCCCCAGCCGCCCGAGTAGTCGATCCTGAACCGGACCTGGCTTGCCCCGCGCGTAGGCGTGCGTGCGTTGATCGCTCCCCACGCGAGCACGTGGCGGAGGCGGCCTTCGCTGCGGTAGGTGAGCAGCGCGACGCCGCTCCGATTGACGGCGAGGCGGGCACCCTTTGCGTTCTTGGCGATCATCTGCGACGCCGACGCACTCGCCGGCAGCACCGCGAGGGAGACGGCACAGGCAAGGAACGCAAAACTGGGCTTGAACACGCTTGACCTCCGGTAGGGGCGTAGGGGCTGGGCCTGGCACCTACATCGGGCCGAAACGGGTGAAACACAAGTCCCCAGACCGTTTCGAGGGAGGGCGCAATCGTAGCCCAGTCCTCGGCGCGTCGTGGCTGGGACGGCTTACTCCTCGAGCAACTCCTCGGCGAGCACGGTGCAGGCGAACCAGCGCCAGGCCAGCTCGTCGTCCGCTCTCAGCCGAGCCACACGGTCGAGGACATGCGGGAAGCCCTCCGCGGTTTCTTCCAGCGCCTCGAGCCTTCGGGCGAGCATCTCCCTGCGGTCCGGCCGGTCGATGTCCGCCGCGAGCGCAGCCACCGCCCGGCCGTCGACGTCGAGGCCCTCGCGCGGATCGCCTCCGGTGGCGAGCAGCTGCACCGCGCGCCGCCGCGGTCCGCGGAGCTCGTCCTCGTCGAGAGGCACCTCGCGCCCGGCCAAGAGCATGAGCACGGCATCCGGCTCGTCGGCCTCGTCCTGCGCGAGGGCGCGCTCGAGATCTGCGAGGAAGGCGCGCTCCGCCAAGGTCACGCGCCGACACTAGCGCGAGACGGCGGAGCGGAGGGACGGGCCTTCCGCTCCAGCTCTCAACTCGGGTCCAGACGGCCGGGCGCGCGAGCGCGCCGTTCACGCTCAAAGGGCGATTCGCCCGCCGCGCCGCACTGGTTCGTGCGTTTAGCGCGCGCTGCTCTGGGGGGATACCCTCCAGATCTGTGAACGCCGAACGGCTGAACGCGTTCGTCGAGGCCGCCGCCGACGAAGGCTGCGCCGAGATCTCGGCACTCAGCGACCTCGCGGAAGAGCTCGACCTGGAGGAGCAGGAGGTGGAAGACCTCTACGCGGAGCTCGAGCGGCGAGGAATCGAGGTGCGTGACGACTGCGGGCGCGAGCGCGAGCAAGCGACCTACGTCAACGGCGACCTGGCCGCGGCGACGACCGATGCCCTCCAGCTCTTCCTGAACGAGGCGGGGCGCTACCCGCTGCTGACCGCGCAGGAGGAGGTCGAGCTCGCCAAGCGCATCGAGCGCGGCGACAAGGAGGCGAAGGACCGCATGATCAACTCGAACCTCCGCCTCGTCGTGTCGATCGCCAAGAAGTACCAGGGCCACGGCCTGTCGCTGCTCGACCTGATCCAGGAGGGAATCATCGGTCTCATCCGCGCTGTCGAGAAGTTCGACTGGCGGCGCGGCTTCAAGTTCTCGACGTACGCGACCTGGTGGATCCGCCAGGCCGTGCAGCGGGGCGTCGCGAACAAGTCGCGGACGATCCGCATCCCGGTGCATATCGCCGAGCGCGAGCAGAAGATCGCCCGCGCCGAGCGCGACCTGACCACGAAGCTCGG
>JBKPFD010000042.1:0-10508 GCA_046729155.1 Actinomycetota bacterium | reverse complement strand
ATGGCTACCCGAGAGGCCGCCTGTCATTGCGGGCAACTCCGTCTGGAAGTCGAAGGCGACCCGTTCGTGGTCTCCATCTGCCACTGCCTCGCCTGCCAACGGCGAACGGGAAGTGCGTTCGGCATGCAGGCCGCGTTCAAGCCGGAGCAAGTGAACGTCGTCGGTCGCTATAGCGATTACTCGCGAATCTCCGACGAGTCGGACAGGAAGGAGCATGTCTTCCACTTCTGCCCCGACTGCGGCTCGCAGGTCTTCTACACGGAGCCGACCGAGCCGGACCTGATCGTCGTTTCCGTCGGGTCATTCGCCGACCCGTCCTTTCCGCCCCCGACCGAATCCAGCTACGACTCGCGACGACACGCGTGGCTCCCGCTACCCGAGACGGTCGCGCGCGACGCAGCCACCGAGCTCTGGGAGTCGGTGCAACCCCTCTACGAGGCCGGTAAGTACGGCGAGGCGGCCGACCGTGGGCGCGAGCTGCTCGAGGCTCACCCCGACTACGCGCGCCTGTTCTACAACGTGGCCTGCTGCGAGAGCCTCGCCGGCCGGACGGCGGACGCGCTCGAGCACCTCGGGCGCGCGATCGAGCTGGCGGACCCGGTCCGAGCGCTCGCAAAGAGCGACTCGGATTTCGATCCGATCCGCGAGGAGCCCGCGTTCGCGGACCTGGTCGGCCGCTGACCCGCGGCCTCAGCCGGCCAGGATCTTGGCCTTCTGCGCCTCGAACTCGGCCTCCGTGAGCACGCCCGCAGCCTTCAGCTCTCCCAGCTTCTGGAGCTGCTCGAGCGGGTCGGCCTCAGGGGTGGCGGCCTGCGGTGGCGCCTCCTCGTAGTACTGAGTGTCCTGCTCGGCCCAGCGCTCGGCCTGCCGGCGAGAAACGCGGTTCGACACCGCCGTCGCGGTTCCGGCGACGACCGCTGTCCGAGCGACTCCGCGGAGAAGTCCTGGCATCGTGCATCACTCCTTTCCAGTTGCTTTCTAGGCCTGCGCTGCCTCGAGCTCGTCGAGCTTTTGCAACAGCGCGTTGACGGGGATCCGCCCACTCGCGACCAGCTGTGCCCCGCTTTTCCGCAAGGCGGTCGCGAACGGAGCCGCCCACCTGTTCTCGTAGACGAGGATCGCCGCCGCAGTGCCGGGCTCCAGCGCAGAGCCAGCCTCGTCGTAGTCCTCCTGGTCCAACACCCCGGACGACGCGCCCTGGAACTGGACGAGGTCGAGACTCCCGTCTGCGTCGAGGTCGGTGACCGCGAGCCCCGACACCGTGCCGTCCTGGTCCTTCTGCACGAATGCGAGGTCGATCACGCGGATCAACCCACGCTCGGTCAGGTCGACGAGGTGCTTGAGGCCCTCCCCGTCGGGCTCCTTGCCCGCAGGCCACTCGACGATCAGGTAGTCGACCGGGCCGAGCTCGATGTCGTTGTCACCCATTGCGTCCCTCCTCCTTGATCCTGTCCCGAATGTCCCCTCGCCCGAGACCCTAACGACGTCATGCAAGCACCACCGCCTCGACGGCGCGGCCGGTCGGCACGTGACTCGTCCAGCTCGCGGCCGGTGCTACCACCGCTTCAGCGTCGCGGCCGCCGCGTCTTTGCGCATCATCCTTACCGGATGAGATGCGGGTGGAGGGCTTGAGGACCGTGAACACCTCACGCGAGGGCGGTTGCGCTTGCGGCGCGGTTCGCTATCGGCTGGCGTCCGAGCCGCTCTTCGTCCACTGCTGCCACTGCCTGAACTGCCAACGGCAGACCGGAAGCGCCTTCGTCATCAACCTGCTGATCGAGGCCGACCGCGTCGAGTTGCTCGCGGGCACGCCGCAGCCGGTCGACGTGCCTCGCGACGACGGAAGCACGCAGCGGATCTACCGCTGCCCGAGTTGCCAGGTCGCGGTCTTCAGCGAGTACGGACGGCCGGAGGTGCGTTTCGTCCGGGGCGGCACACTCGACCGGCCGGGAGACGTCGTGCCTGACGTCCACATCTACACCCGCTCAAAGGTGGCCTGGCTCGAGCTTCCAAGCGCGGCGGCCGCGTTCGAGGAGTACTACGACATGCGAGCCCGGTGGCCGGCAGCGAGCCTCGAGCGGCTCAAGGCGACGATGTCGAGGTGACACCATGAGCCCAATGCATCGCATCGGCCTGGTCGTCCCGAGCTCGAACACGACGATGGAAACGGAAGTGCCGGCACTTTTGCGCGCGCGCGAACGCGAGCGGCCGGAGCAAACGTTCACCCTCCACAGCGCGCGGCTGCGTATGGACGAGGTCACGCCCGAGGCGCTGCGCGCGATGAACGCGCAGACCGAACGCGCGACGACAGAGCTGGCAGACATGCGACCCAGTGTCGTCGCGACTGCCTGCTTGGTCGCGATCATGGCCCAGGGTCCCGGGCATCACCGTCTCGTCGAGGCGGAGATCGAGTCGATCCTCGAGCGTGAGCACGCATCCGCGCCGGCGGTCTCGTCGGCGGGCGCCTTGGTCGACGCCCTCCATGCGCTCGGTGCGCGAAGGATCGGCATGGTCACGCCGTATCTCGAGGAGCTCACCCGGCTCGTCGTCCAGTACGTCGAGGATGCGGGAATCGAGGTCAAGGACGCGATCAGCCTCGAGGTGGCCAACAATCGGGCCGTCGCTGCGCTCGATCCGGAGGACCTGAAGAGCCACTGGAGGCGCCTCGACCTGCGGGACTGCGACGCGCTGGTGCTGTCTGCGTGCGTGCAGATGCCGTCGCTCTCCGTGATCGAGGACGTGGAGCGCCGCAGCGGGCTGCCGACGCTCTCCGCGGCGACGGCGACGACATGGGCGATTCTGCGCGCGCTCGACCTAGAGCCGGTGGTCCCGGGTGCGGGAGGACTGCTGCGCCCCACACCCGAACGCGTGGTCCATTAGGGCGAGCCCGGCGTGGCCCCGGAGCCGAGCCCCGAGAACCCGCTCCACGGCTCATGCCTGTGCGGCGGGGTCCGCTTCGAAGTGACGGCGCCCTTCCTCTGGGCGAACCACTGCCACTGCTCGCGCTGCCGCAAGCACTCGGGCGCTTTCGGCGGCACGCAGGGACGTGTTCCACGCCGGGGCTTCCGCATGCTCGCCGGGGAAGAGCTGATCCGAGTCTTCAGGCCGGAGGACGGACGCGTGAAGGCCTTCTGCTCGCTGTGCGGCTCGAGCCTGTTCGGCGGCGATTGGCCCGAGGGAGACGAGGTCGCGGTCCGGCTCGGGTCGCTCGACGGAGACCCCGGCATCCGTCCGGAGTTCCACGTCTTCGTGGCCTCGCGGGCGCCGTGGGACGAGCTGCCGGACGACGGCCTGCCCCGCTACGAGGAGGGTCACCCCGGAGCGTGAGCGAGCTGCTCAGTCACGCAGCGCGGTCACGCGCATCGCGGCGACCGGCCGACTGAATCCCTTGAGCTGAAGGTCGGGCACGGGCTCGCTGACGACCTGCTCGTCGAGAGGTGCGTGCGCTCGCTGGCTGAGCAGGATCTCTCCGGGCGCGGCGACGTCGCTCAGACGCGTGGCGAGGATGACCGCGTTGCCGATCGCGCCGTACTCGTAGCGCCCGTCGAACCCGATCCTGCCGAGCGTCGCGTACCCCGTCGCGATCCCGATGCCGAGGCCCAGGTCGTAGCCGCGCTTCCGCCAACCCTCCGCCAGGCTCGTGAAGCGTTCGCGCAGGGCGACCCCCGTGCGCACGGCGGCGAGCTCGTGGTCCGAGATCTCGGCGGGGTCGTTGAAGAAAGCCATCAACCCGTCGCCCGCAAAGTGCTCGACCGTGCCGCCGTTGGCAGTGATGAGCTCGCCGGCCACCGTGTGGTACTCGCGGAGGACGCCGAGAACCTCCTCCGGATCCGCCGTCTCGGCGAACGCCGTGAATCCCCGCAGGTCGCAGAAGAACGCGGTGATCTCGCGCCGATGGCCGGCCAGGAGCCGTTCTCCCTCCTCGCTCGAGAGGAGGCCGGCCACCTCCGGCGCGAACCGCGCGAGCTCCGTTCGCTGGCGCTCCACGGTCTGGAAGAGCCGGACGTTCTCGATCGCGATCACCACGTAGTCGGCGAACGTCTCGACCAGCCTGATCTCGGCGTCGCTGAACGGGCGCACATGGTTTCGCGCGACCGCGATCGCGCCGATCGGAAAGCCGTCGCGCATCATCGGCACGCCGAGAGCCGTGCGGTAGCCGGCGGTCTTCTGGAGGTCGGCGAGCGCGTACTCGCGGTCTTCGAGCACGTCGACGATGTGGACGACCCTCCGCTCGAGAACGGTCCGCCCGACGATGGAGCCCCGTTCGGGTGCGTAGATGCGCTCGCGGACGAGGCGCTCGTACTCGGGCGTCATGCTCGTGAAGGCGACGACTCGATAGGTCTCCGCCTCGCCCTGGAGCTGCGCGATGTTGCCGGAGTCAGCGCCGCAGAGGCTGACGGCGCGGTCGATGACGGTCTGTAGAACGGCGTCGAGGTCGAACGTCGTGCGCGCGATCGTCTGGATCACGTCGCGAGCCGCGGCCTCGCGCTCCTCCGCACGCTTGCGCTCGCGGCGAAGCTCGTCCGTTTCCTCGCGCAGCGTTCCCAAGTCGCTCACACGGGAATTCTCGCGCATGCATGCACAGCGACGGAGTTAGGGTCGGGCGACTCGCCGCCTCCGATGGATCTCGTCGAAACAGCCGCGCGCCTTGCGGATGAGGTCTTGCTTCCTGCCGCGATCGAGACGGACCGCGCCGACGCGGTTCCGCTGGAGCTGCTGGACGCTCTCGCCGACGCCGGGCTCTATGGCCTCGCCGGCCCCACGTCAGCCGGGGGGCTCGACGCCGACTTCCAGACGGTCTGCAACGCCGTCGAAGCGCGGACGACCGGCCGCCCGACGACGACGTTCGTATGGGCCCAGCACCTCGGCGCCGTGCGCGCCGTCGCCGCGAGCGGCAACGAGACGATCGGCGGCTGGCTCGGAGACCTCTGCAGCGGCAAGCGTCGTGCGGGCCTCGCCCTCGGCGGCGCGCTCTCGGGGCCGCCCCGGCTCACCGCGACAGACGCCGACGGCGGTTGGATCTTCCACGGTAGCTCGCCCTTCGTCTCGGGCTGGACGCGGATCGACGTCATCCACACCGCCGCACGAACCCCTGACGGGCGGCTCGTCTGGGCCCTCGTCGACGCCACGGAGAGCGACGCGCTGGCGGTCGAGCGGCTCGACCTCGTCGCGTTGAACGCGACGGCGACGGTGAAGGCCGACTTCCGCCGGCACCGGGTCCCGGCGGGGCTCGTGACGTCGGTCGACGCCTACCGTGAAGGGCCGGCGCCGGTCGAGGTCATTCGCTTCCACGCCTCCTTCGCCCTGGGCGTAGCGGCCCGCTGCTGCCGAATCCTCGGGCGGACGCGCCTCGACGGCGAGCTTGAGCGCGTGCGTGCCGACCTCGACGAGCTCGAGCCGCGGACGATCGAAGCCGCCCGTGGCGCCGCGGGCGAGCTCGCGCTGCGCGCCGCCGCGGCGCTCGCAGTGGTCGCCGGCAGCCGGTCGCTCCTCGTCGCCGACCATGCGCAGCGCCTTGCGCGCGAGGCGCTGTTCACGCTCGTGTACGCCCTTCGGCCCGGCTCGCGCAACGCGGTGTTCGCGCGGCTCGCCGGCGGGGCCTAGTCCTCGACCTCGTCCTCGGCCTGCTCGGCGAGCTCGACGATGTCGCCGTCGCGGAAGAGGATCCGGCGCAGGGCGATGCGCCACTTCTCCCTGCTACGCGCCAGGAATTCGAGATCCATGGAGAAGTGCAGGAACTCCTCGCGCTGCGCGTGCTCCATGATCCGGCGGGCTTCCTCGTTCGTCTCGACCGCGAGGCGCTGCTCGTACCAGCCGATCGCCTCCGCCTCCTCCTGGAGGGAAGCGATGACCCGTGCGAACGTGCGGGCCTCCTCGCCGAGCTCCGCGGGTGGCTCGTGGTACTGATCCGTCGGCATGGCCGAACCATTGCAGAGCTACGCGCGGCACCGCGGGACCTGCGCGAGCGCCTAGGATGGGTCGGGTGCGCATGCCGCCCGCCGCCGCCCGCCCGTCGACCGAGGCCGAGGCCCAGCTCGAGCAGTACCGGGCCGAGCTGACGGCCTACTGCTACCGCATGCTCGGGTCGCCGTTCGAGGCGGAGGACGCGGTGCAGGAGGCGATGATCCGCGCCTGGCGCGGCCTCGACCGTTTCGAGGGACGCGCGGCGCTGCGCTCCTGGCTCTACCGCATCGCGACGAACGTCTGTCTCGACATGCTGAGCGGCCGGGAGAGGCGCGCCCGCCCGATGGACCTCGGCCCAGCGAAGGCGCCCGAGGCGGCGAACCTGAACACGCTCCGCGAAACGACGTGGATTCAGCCGGTCCCCGACGGGCTCGTCGCGCCAGCCGACGGCGACCCGGCCGAGATCGCGGCTTCGCGCGAGTCGGTTCGGCTCGCGCTCGTGGCCGCCCTTCAGCACCTGCCGCCGCGGCAGCGAGCCGTCCTCATCCTCTGCGAGGTGCTCCGCTGGAAGGCCGCCGAGGTCGCGGAGCTGCTCGAAACGAGCGTGGCCTCCGTCAACAGCGCGCTGCAGCGGGCGCGGGCGACCCTGGAGGCCAGCGACCACACCCTCGCGGACATCTCGCCGTCGGTCGACGAGCCCGACGCCGAGCTGCTGGCCCGGTACGTCGACGCCTTCGAGCGCTACGACATGGACGCGCTCACGTCGCTCATCCAGGAGGACGCGAAGCAGTCGATGCCGCCCTACGACCTCTGGCTACAGGGCCGCGGCGACATCCTCGCCTGGTGGGTCGGGCCCGGTGCGGGCTGCCGCGGTTCCCGCATGCTGCCGGCCGGCACGGCGAACGGCTCGCCCGCGTTCGGGCAGTACAAGCCGAGCGACACGGGCGAGGGCTACGACCCGTGGGCGCTGCAGGTGCTCGAGATCGTCGACGGGCGGATCGCCGAGTTCACGTTCTTCCTCGACACCGAGACGCTCTTCCCGCTGTTCGGCCTGCCGCCCCGGCTCGACGCTTAGCAGAGAACATTCTCGAGGCCCATGAAGGCGACGAGCTCGGCGAGCCCGTCGGAGGCGTTGCAGAGGCGCACGCGGCACGACTGTCTCCGCGCGGCGAGCTGTAGCCGGCAGAGCGCGTCGACGGTCACGGCATCCGGCTCGACGCCGCGAACGTCACAGACCATGACCGCGGGCGCGCTCTCCCGAAGCAGCGCGTCGACACGGTCACAGAGCCCGGGCAGGTCTGCACGGCAGATCGGGCCGCGGATCGAAAATGCGACCGTATGCGGCGCTTCGGCGCCCATCGCAAGAAAGACCGTCCGGTCTCGGAAAACTCATCGCTCGTCTCCCGCGATCTGGGAGTAGATCGCCATGTCCGTTCGGATGCCCTGCTTGAGGTGCACCGAGCGGAGCACGCCTTCGCGGACGAAGCCGGCGCGCTCCGCGACGCGAATCGACGCCGGGTTGTCGGCCGTGATCCGCAGCTCGACGCGCGCGAGGCCCAGGTCGCGCAGCGCCCAGCCGGTGAGCAGCTGGAGCGCTCGCCCCGCGACGCCTCGGCCCCGCGCTTGCGGCGCGACGATGTAGCCGGCTTCCGCCTGGTTGCCCTGGCGGTCGATGTCGACGAGCGCCGCGAGCCCCAGGAAGTCACCGCTCTCGTCGTCGACGATCGCGAAGCCGGCGCGAGTCCCATCGACGTGCCCGTGCTCGTAGCGGGCCAGCCAGGTGCGCTCGAAGCCGTCCTCCCACGGCGAGGGCACGTATGTGTAGCGCTGGACGTCGACGTCGTGCCCGAGGTCGGCAAGGCTCGAGAGGTGCTCCGCACCGAGGCGCTCGAGGCGAATCGTCCCGTCGGAAAGCGTCACCCCGCCATCTTGCCGACGCGACGCGCGGCCGCCGATGAGTTTTGGCGCCGGCGGCGGTCGAACCTCGAGAGCGATGAAAGAGAAGCCGTCATGACGAGCCTGGACAGCCGTACGCGCTGGCTGGCGCTGATCATCCTCTGCCTGGGCGACCTGATGATCGTCCTCGACGTCACGATCGTCGGCGTAGCGCTGCCGTCGATCAAGGAGGATCTCGGTTTCTCGGACGCCTCGCTCGCCTGGGTGGTCAACGGCTACCTGCTCACCTTCGGCGGCTTCCTCCTCCTCGGCGGCCGGTTCGGGGACCTGTTCGGCCATCGCCGGCTGTTCCTCACCGGGATCGGGCTCTTCACGCTCGCCTCCCTGGCCTGCGGGCTTGCGGGCTCGCAGGAGTTCCTGGTCGGTGCGCGCGCCGTGCAGGGCCTCGGCGGCGCCATCGTCTCGGCAGTCGCGCTCTCGCTGATCATGATGCTCTTCACCGAGCCTGCCGAGCGGGCGAAGGCAATGGGGGTCTTCGGCTTCGTGGCGGCCGGCGGCGGCAGCATCGGCGTGCTGCTCGGCGGGATCCTCACGGACGCACTCGACTGGCACTGGATCTTCCTCGTGAACCTGCCGGTCGGCATCGCCGTCTTCGTGCTCACCGTGCTCGTCATCCCCGGCGAGCGCGGCGAGACCGGCGCGCAGAGGCTCGACGTGGCCGGAGCGGTGACGGTGACCGCGGCGCTGATGGTCGCCGTCTACGCGATCGTCAACGGCAACGAGGTCGGATGGCAGACGGCACGGACCCTCGGGTTGCTCGCCGCGGCAGGTCTGCTGCTGGCGCTCTTCCTCGTCATCGAGGCTCGGGTGCCGTCCCCGCTGGTGCCGCTCGGCCTCTTCCGGCTTCGGAACATCTGGGCGTCCAACGTCATCGGCGTGCTCTGGGCCGCTGCCATGTTCGCGTGGTTCTTCCTGTCGGCGCTCTACCTTCAGCTCGTGCTCGGCTACGAGCCGCTCGACGTCGGCCTCGCCTTCCTGCCGGCCAATCTGATCATGGGCTTCTTCTCCCTGGGGCTGTCTGCCAAGCTCGTCATGCGCTTCGGGATCAGGGCGCCGCTCGGGACGGGTCTGCTGCTGGCTGCGGCCGGGCTCGTGCTCTTCGCCCGGGCGCCGGTGGACGGCAGCTTCGTCGTCGACGTCCTTCCGAGCATGATCCTGCTCGGCCTGGGCGCGGGCATGGCGTTCAACCCGGTCCTGCTCGCGGCGATGAGCGACGTCGAGCCGGGCGAGGCTGGCCTGGCGTCGGGGATCGTGAACACGTCGTTCATGATGGGCGGCGCGGTCGGGCTCGCCGTTCTGGCCAGCGCCGCCGACGCGAGAACCGACACGCTCCTCTCCTCGGGCGACGACCCGCTCGTCGCGCTGACCGGCGGTTACCACGTCGCCTTCCTGATCGGCGCGGTGTTCGCGGCCGTCGCCGGCCTGCTGGGCGCGACGCTGCTGCGCTCCGGAGCGCACGCGCCCGCGCAGGAGGCCGAGCACGCCGGCGGTGTCGCGGCGCCTGCCGAAGTCGACTGAGCTCCGCTTGGCATTCTGAGGCGATGGAGAACGGCCTCGCGATTCGCCTCCGCGGCGTCGTCAAGCGCTACGGGCCGATAACCGCCGTCGACGGGCTCGACCTCGAGGTGCCGTACGGAACGTGCGTAGGGCTCCTCGGCCCGAACGGCGCCGGGAAGTCGACGACGATGCGGCTGCTGACCGCGCAGTCGATCGCCGACGAAGGCGAGCTCGAGGTGCTCGGCTTCAAGCTGCCCGACGAGTCCAAGCAGGCCCGCGCCGAGTGCGGCGTCTCGCCGCAGCTCGACAACCTCGACACGACGCTCACCGTGGAGCAGAACCTGCTCGTCTTCGCGCACCTGTACCGGATCGCGCGCTCCGAGCGTCGCGACGCGATCGAGCGCGCGATCGAGATGGCGAAGCTGAAGGACCGCCGCGACACGCGCGTCGACAAGCTCTCCGGCGGGATGCGGCGGCGCCTGCTGATCGCCCGCGCGCTCGTCCACGGGCCGCGCCTCGTGCTCCTCGACGAGCCGACCGTCGGGCTCGATCCGCAGGTCCGCCAGGAGCTCTGGGCCCTGATCGACGCGCTGCGCAGCGAGGGGACGACGATCCTCATGTCGACGCACTACATCGAGGAGGCGCAGCGCCTCGCCGACACCGTGCTGATCATGTCCCACGGCAAGGCGGTCGCCGCGGGGCCCCCGTCGGAGCTGGTCCTCGAGCACGCCGGCCACGAGGTGCTCGAGGTCTACGGCCCGCCTGCGCGGCTCGCCGAGGTCGAGGCCGAGGCCGGCGCAGCGGGGCTCCGCACGAGGCGCACCGGAACGAGCGTGTCGATCCTCGGCGTCGACGGCAACCGTTTCGCGGCCGACGGCGAGCGGCGCCCGGCCAACCTCGAGGACGTGTTCGTGCTGCTCACCGGCGAGGAGATCAGCTGATGGCCGCCGTCGAGGCTCATAGCCCGCGCCGCCTTCACCGGCTCGAACGTTCCGCGCTGACGGGAGTGCTCGTCCGCGAGGTCGTCAATTACTCGTCGTACTGGAAGTCGAGCACGTTCTCGTCGACCGTCGAGCCGACGATCTATCTGCTCGCGTTCGGCTTCGGCTTCGGGTCGCTCGTGAGCACGGTCGGCGGGTACGACTACGTCG
>JBKPFD010000041.1:0-2813 GCA_046729155.1 Actinomycetota bacterium | reverse complement strand
ACGTCGTCCTCTCGCGCCGCGCCGTCCTCGAGGACGAGCGCAAGGAGATGCGGCAGGCGATCCTCGACCGGCTCTCGCCCGGGGACGTCATCGAGGGCCAGATCTCGAACATCGTCGACGTCGGGGCCGGCGTCGACCAAGACGGGATGGACGGGCACATCCCCAACAACGAGATGGCGTGGAGCCACGTCAACCACCCCTCCGAGGTGCTCGAGATCGGGCAGGACGTGAAGGTCAAGGTGCTCGACATCGACCGCGAGCGACAGCGCATCTCGCTCGGGCTCAAGCAGACGCAGTCGGACCCGTGGCAGCAGGTCGTCGAGGCGTACAACGAGGGCGACGTCGTCCAGGGCAAGGTGACGAAGGTCGTCACGTTCGGCGCGTTCGTCGAGATCCTCCCCGGCGTCGAGGGCCTCGTGCACATCTCCGAGCTCGCACAGCACCACGTCGAGAACCCGCGCGAGATCGTCCAGCAGGGTCAGGTCGTGAACGTGAAGATCATCGAGGTCGACGCCGACCGCCGCCGCCTGTCGCTGTCGCTCAAGCGCGTCGACGAGTCGGACGACGTCCAGCCGCGCGCGGACGGGCAGCCGCTCGAGACGCCCGCTCCGCCGCAGATCGACCTCTCGGACGAGGTCTTCGCCGACGAGGGCGGCGCTCCGGTCGAGGAGCGCAGCGGCGAGATCGCCACGGACGAGGCTCTCGCTGAGGAGCCCGAGCCCGAGCCTGTCGAGCCGGTGGGCGAGTCCACGCCCGATATTCCCGCCGCGGAGCCCGAGGTCGAGCCCGAGCAGACCGACCAGAGCATCGAGGCCGACGCGGTCGACCCGGAGCACCAGGGCCCGGGCGACTCCGAGGGCCACGCGCCGTACGCACCGGACGAAGCGGAACAACAGTCTGAGTAGACCGCTTGCCGTCGCGATCACGGGCGGCATCGGGGCCGGTAAGAGCGAGGCGCTCGCCGCGTTCGCGCGCCATGGGGCGGCGACGATCTCCAGCGACGCGGTCGTGCATGAGCTCTACGGCGACCCAGGCGTCAGGGCTGCTTTGCGCGAGCGCTACGGCGACCGCGTCTTTACGGCCGGCGAGGTCGACCGGCGGGCGCTCGGAGAGATCGTGTTCGCCGATCCCGTCGAGCTCGCGTGGCTCGAGGGGCTCCTGCACCCGAGAACGATGGCCCGCACCGAGGCGTGGCTCGAGGAGCTCGCGGCACAGCCCGACCCGCCTGCCCTCGCGGTGAACGAGGTGCCGCTCCTCTACGAGACGGATTCACAGGACCGCTTCGACGCGGTCGTCGTCGTCACGGCATCTCCTGAGCTACGCGAGGCGCGAGCTGGCGAACGGCTCGACAACCGGGAGGCCCGCCTCCTGCCCGACGAGGAGAAGGCGCGGCGCGCCGACTTCGCCTATGTCAACGACGGTTCGCTCGACGACCTCGAGAGGTTCGTGGGCAAAGTCGTTGACGCCCTCGCGACGCGCTGATCGTCACGCGTCGGCGGCGAGCCGCTCCAGGCGGGGGAGCGGGGCAATCAGCTCCTTCTGCTCGCAGAGTCGGACGGCTTCATCGAGCGCGGCCTGCACCTGCTCGTGCTTCCCGGCCACCTTGAGGACGGCCGCTCGACTCATGAGCACCAGCACTCGATCGCTGACGAAGTCGGTCGCTTCGAGCAGTTCGACCGCCTCGGCAGTGAGGCGTTCGGCTTCGGCGAGCTCGCCGCGGCTCGCGAGCACCTCCGCCAGCGCGGCGCGCCCCAATGTCCCTGTCGTCAGGTCGTCAGGCGCCGCGAGCTCCGTAGCCACCTGCACATAGGCCTCGGCCTCGTCATGACGGCCCTGCGCGGAGAGGGCGAGCCCGAGCATCGCCGCGATGGTCGACAGGTATCCCTTCTCGCCGATCGGCTCGAGGACCTCGTAGGCAACTAGCAACATCCGCTCGGCCTCGTCCGGCTTGTCGGCGGCGATGTAGATCTGCGCGATCGCCATGCGGGAGGACGACGAAGTCACGTGCTGGCCGAGGTCGTCGAGCCGCGACCAGCCCGCCTCGGCGCTGGCCTCGCTCTCGTTCCAGCGGCCCGCCATGGCGTGCAGGCCTCCTCGCACGACACCCAAGAACCCCTCCAAAAACGGGTTCTCACCCGACTCGCCCGCGACCCGTGCGCAGAGACGGAGCGCTTCCGAGACCGGGAGCGGCCCCCAGATCGTGCCTAGAACGAGCCACGAGGCAGCCCGTGATGCGATCCTGGCCTCACCACTGGCACGCGCGAGTGACGCGGCGCGATCGACGACGGCCATCGCTTCGGCGTGCCGCCCCGTCCACATGAGGTGGATGCCGAGGAGGAACGACGCCTCGGCGACGCCGCGTTCGTCGCCCAGGGCCTCCAGCTCGCCCAGCAAGTCGGTGAGCTCGGTACGTGTCTGCTCGATCGGGTTGGTCGCCCCGAGGCTGCCGACCCACGCCAGGCGCAGTGCCGCGATGGCGCTCAGCGCACGCTCGTCGAGCTCGTCGGCAGTCGCTTTCGCCTGGGCGAGGACCGTCTCTGCCCGCTCGAACTCGCCGTAATCGATCAGCGCCTGCCCGAGATCGCAGAGCAGCCTGGGCCGGATCGGACTGTCCACGGGCAGCAGCGCGACGGCACGGTCGAGCAGGCTCACGGCAGCCGGCACGTCGCCGCGGCCCAGAGCCCGCTCGCCTGCTGAGCCGAGCCGCTCGGCACCTCTCGCCCCGACCGCCCTGGCCTCGTCGTCTGTCGGTCCGAGCTCGAGGCGGTAGCGGTATGCCTGCTCGAAGTGGTATCCGAGGACCTCCTCGTACT
>JBKPFD010000040.1:0-4787 GCA_046729155.1 Actinomycetota bacterium | reverse complement strand
GTTTCGGTCCGGGTTGCGCGACGCGCTCGCGGTCACCTGCGGCGCGGTCGCGTCGTAGCGCAGCGCGAAGGCGCTCGAGGCGCTCTGGTTGCCGGCCACGTCGCGGCAGTTGCCGTTGACGGAGGCGGCGCCGTCGTCCGGTCCCGAGTAGGTCGTCTGCGTGCAGGTCTCGACGCCGGAGGTGGCGTCCGTGCCCGTGAACGTGATCGTGACCGCGTGGTTGTACCAGCCGGCCCGATCGGGCGGCCGCGAGGCGGTGGCGCCGGTCACCTGCGGCGCGGTCGCGTCGTAGCGGAAGGTCAGCGACCTCGTGCCGCGGTTGCCGGCCACGTCGTCGCACCAGCCGGCGACCGAAACATCCGCGCCGTCGGGACCGGAATACGTCTGCGTCGGAATGCAGCGGTCGATCCCCGAGGTGGCGTCCGTACCCGTGAAGGTGACGTTGAGCGCGTGGTTGTACCAGCCGTTGCGGTCCGGCCCGCGGGAGGCAGTCGCCGTCACGACCGGAGCCGTCTTGTCGATCCTGATCGTGATGCTGACGGTCGTCTCGCCGCCGTCGCTCCTCGCGTAGCACGTGAGACGGGTCCCGGTCGTGTCAGCCGTGAGCGTGATCGAGTCGCAGCCGCGGGTCTCGAGGATCAGCGACTCCGGGTCCTCGACGAGCCAGTTCACCGTCACGTTGGTGACGTACCAGCCGTTCGAGCCAAGAGTGCCGGTGATGATCGGCGTCACGACCGGTGGGGTCGGATCGCCCGGGACGGTCGGCCCCCCGGCCGCGCCGGGCGTCAGCAACAGTGCGGCGAAGCCGGCGAGGAGCAAGAGGCTTCTCTTGCCCACCTCATGCTCCTAACCGGTGACCACGAATGTGCTGCCGCCCAGCAGACGGCCGTAGCGCCCTGCGGAGAGCCTCCCGAAGCCCGGCCAGACGTACCACCGGTAGACGCCGGGCCGCAGGCGTTGGCGGCGCCCCCGGTACGTCCAGCTCAGCGGGAGTTGCAGGCGCGTTTGCCTCGGCCACGCGCTGAACACGCGGCGCGAGCGGACGAGGACGACGTTGTAGTAGCTCGCTCCCTTGACGGGGGTCCAGGTGAGGAACGGGGCCGACTTGAGCCGCTCGCCGGGCGCCGGGGTCAGGAGAGCGCCTCTCCCCACGAAGTCGATCGTCTGAGCGGCTCGGTTCGTCGCCTGGTCGTAAACGGCGACCGTGTACCGATACTTGCGCCCCGGCGTCAGGCCCTTGTCGCGAAAGGCCGCGTCGGTGCCGCGGTAGACCAGGGTCTCGGATGCGCCGTTCACGCCGGGCGAACGGAGGACGTCGACCTGCACCGTGTCGGCAGACGCCTTCCAGGCGAGGTCCGCGGTGCGGTTCCCCGGCTTTGCGGACAGGGAGCCGACCGTGGGGGCGGTGGCGTCGTACCTGAACGAGAAGCTCCCGTTGCCGACGTTGCCCGCGTTGTCGCGGCACGTTCCGCCAATCGAGGCAGGCGCCGCGTCGGGCCCGCCGTAACCGGCCGACGAGCAAGCGGCGACCCCCGAGGTCGCGTCGGTGCCCGAGAACGACGCCGTCAGCGCGTGGTTGTACCAGCCGTTCGCGTCGGGTGGCCGGTCTGCCGCGCCGGCCACGCTGGGCGCCGTCTTGTCGAGCTTGATCGTGACGGTCACCGAGATCTCGACGCCGCCGGGGAACTCCGCAGAGCAGGTGAAGCGGGTGCCCCGCGTGTCTGCGACGAGAGTCCTCGAGTCGCACCCCGAATCGTTCAGCGGCGGCGGCTCGCGGATCCAGTTGATCGTGACGTTGCTCGTGTACCAGCCGTTCGCGCCCAGCGTGCCCGTGATGACCGGGGTGATGGAGGCCGTGGGAACGTCCGGACGGCCGCCTGCGCCCGGAGCGAGCAGCAGGGCCGCAAAGCCGATCAGGATGAGTGAGGCGCCCCGTCGCGGTGCCCGCTGCCGCAGCGAACCTGAGGCGACGTGCCTCACCAGACCTCTCCCCCGCTAGTACCTGTCACGAAGGTACTCCTTGTACCAGAACGTGTCAATTTAGGCGACGTCAGCGGGGACAACGCCCCCGCGGAGGGAAGCGCCTAGTCCGTGGGCGGGGCGTCCGGAAAGCGCGGAAGCCCGTCGTCCGGCAGCTCGTCCCACGGAGCGCGCGAGTCGACGTACGAGTGCCGCTCGGGCCGCACCTGTGGGTCGTCGTCGAACGCGCCGAGCCGGACCGAGATCCGCTCGCCCTCGGGCCACTTGCCGCCGAAGAGGCTCGAGCCGCAGACCGAGCAGAACGCCTTGACGGCGCCGCCCGGGTCGTAGACGCGGATCAGCTCCTCGCCCGCGAGAAGCCGGAGCTGCTCGCGCGGGACGTGCCCGACCGTGAGCCCGAACGCGCCGGAGTGCTTCCGGCAGCGCGAGCAGTGGCAATGGATCGCGCGGATGAATGGCAGCGTCACCTCGAAGCGGACACCGCCACAGAGACAGCTCCCGGACACCGTCTCGGCCACGACTCCGAGTCTACGTAGGCTGCCCTGGTGAAGCGAGCGCTCGTCGAGCGGCCCACGCTGGGCGTCCTCACTGGCGCGTTCGCGATCTGCTTCTCAGGGATCCTCTACCGGCTGGCCGAGGTCTCGCCGGCGACCGGCGCGTTCTTCCGCTGCTTCTGGGCGCTGCCTCCGCTTTGGCTGCTCACGCGCTGGGAGGAGCGCCGGATCGGCCCGCGCTCGCAGTCGCTGAGGCGCGCGGCATGGGTCGCCGGCGCTTTCTTCGCGGCGGACCTCCTCCTCTGGCACT
Source organism: Actinomycetota bacterium (assembly GCA_046729155.1). Taxonomy (GTDB): domain Bacteria; phylum Actinomycetota; class Thermoleophilia; order Gaiellales; family Gaiellaceae; genus VAXT01. The sequence continues at coordinate 2,003 of JBKPFD010000040.1, read as the reverse complement.
ACGCGATCGAGCACGTCGGGGCCGGGCTCGCAACAGTGCTCGGGAACACACAGGTGCTCATCGTCGGCCTACTTGCGTGGGCGCTCTTCGGTGAGCGGCCGTCGCGGAGCTCCCTGCTCGCGATCCCGGTTGCGATGTTCGGCATCGTCCTCATCTCGGGCGTGCTGGAGGACGGCGCCTACGGAGACGATCCTGCGCTCGGCGCGCTGCTCGGCGTGCTCACCGGCGTCGCGTACTCGGGCTTCCTGCTCGCCCTGCGGAAGTCGAGCGATCCCCGCCGCGTCGCCGGCCCGCTCTACGAGGCGACGCTCGCGAGCACGATCCTTCTCGTCCCGGCCGGCCTCGCCCTCGGGGACCTCGACTTCACTCCCCCGCTGGAGGCGATGGCGTGGCTGATCCTGCTCGCGCTCAGCTCGCAGGTCGTCGGCTGGCTGCTGATCTCGATCTCGCTGGCTCGGCTACCGACGGCGCTGACCTCGGTGCTGCTCACGCTTCAGCCGCTCCTCTCGGTCGCGTTCGCCGCGTGGCTCGTCGACGAGCGGCCCTCGCAGCTGCAGCTCGTCGGCGCCGCCGCGATCCTGGCCGGCCTCCTGATCGCGGCCGGCGGCCGGCGGGCCCGCGCGCCGCTTGAGACCGTGCCGGAGCACTAGCCGCGCGCCTTGTCCCACGCCGGCGGCGGACGCCACTGCGCCCATTCATCCGACCACCAGCGCTCGCAGGCGTCGCCTTGCCGCCAGAGGACGAGGGCGCCGTGCCCTTCCCACCGCCCGCGCTCCTCCCACGGGTGCCGTTCGGCCCACGGCCACTGCTCCGGGAACGCAAACGGCGTCCCTTCCGCGTTGTAGACCGCCAGCAGGTCCTCGCGGTCGGCGACGACTCGCAGCGGGAGGACGCCGAGCACTCGTCCGCGCCAGATCTCCCGCCATTCGACCTCGTCGCCGGGCGCCCACCGCACGGCTGGAATCTGGCACAGATGCGGCACAGTCGGCGTCTGGCCGCGTTCCTAGACTCGGACGCATGGCCAAAGCTGCCGCTCTCCACTTCGTCTGCTCCGAGTGCGGGTACTCGACCGGCCGCTGGCTCGGACGCTGCCCGAGCTGCGCGAGCTTCGGCACGCTCGTCGAAGAGGCGCCCGCGGGCGGAAACGGCGCGGCGCCCGCGCCGAAGCCGCTCCTAAAGCTGGCGGAGGTCGAGGTCGAGGAGGCGGCCCGTATTCCCACGGGCGTCGCCGAGCTCGACCGCGTGCTCGGCGGAGGCCTCGTGCCCGCGTCGCTCGTCCTTGTCGGCGGCGAGCCCGGCGTCGGCAAGTCGACCCTGCTCCTCTCCGCGCTCGCGTCCATCTCCCGCGAGCGCCGCGCGCTCCTCGTGACCGGCGAGGAGTCGGCCGCGCAGGTCAAGCTGCGTGCCGCGCGGCTGGGTGGCGCGGAGAGTGTCGAGATCCTGGCCGAGACGAACCTCGAGGCCGTCTGCAGGGCGCTCGAGGCCGAGCGCCCCGACGTCTGCGTGATCGACTCGGTGCAGACGCTCTACTCCGCCGAGGTCGGCTCGGCGCCCGGCTCGGTCGCGCAGGTCCGCGAAGCCGCGGCCCGCCTGCTCCGCGTGGCGAAGGAGGCCGGGGTCGCGTTGTTCCTCGTCGGCCACGTGACGAAGGATGGCTCCGTCGCGGGCCCACGCGTGCTCGAGCACCTCGTCGACTGCGTGCTGCAGTTCGAGGGCGACCGTTATCACGCGCATCGAGTGCTCCGCGCGGTCAAGAACCGCTTCGGCTCGACGAACGAGCTCGGGGTCTTCGAGATGACCGGCGCCGGCCTGCAAGGCGTGCCCGACCCGTCGGAGCTGTTCGGCCGCTCGAGGGGCGTGGTCGGCTCCGCCGTGGGGTGTGCCCTCGAGGCCACGCGGCCGCTGCTCCTCGAGGTACAGGCGCTCGTCGCGCCCACCGACCTCGCGATGCCGCGCCGCGTCGGCACTGGAGTCGACCCGAAGCGCCTCGCCATGATCGTCGC
>JBKPFD010000039.1:0-1755 GCA_046729155.1 Actinomycetota bacterium | reverse complement strand
CCCCAGTCCTGCCGGCCGATCCAGTACGTCACCTCGCGTTGACCGTCGAGCTCGAAGCTCGCGATCTGGCCCACTACTCGGCCCTCGGTCTCGACGACCCTGTTCGTCGTGTCGCGATCACGTCTCAGCCTGGCCCAGCGTTCATCGAAGGCGCCACGGTCGTCGGGGTCCGCGGGCGTGAACGCCGCCATCCGGATCGCCTCGCGATCCGTCCAGTGCTCGAACAGCACATCCAGATCCCGATCCTCGACCTCGCGAAGGACAAGCTGCGGCGACCCGTTCCCCACGAAAGGCAACGCTAACACTAGGAGCTCATCGCGCCGGTCAGCCGAGCCGTGCGAGCGCGATCGAGCGGTCGACCTCGCGGTTGTCCTCATGGTTTGCTTCTACAGCGCGCGTACGACCAGGTAGATCGCAAGGACGATGAGCGCGAGCGTCACGATTTCGGCAGCCACGAGGTAGGGCGCCCGGTGGCCGATCTTCCCGAGGATCTCCATACCCTCGGCGATGTCCGCCGCCGTGCGCCCGCGCTCCTCGACCGGTGCTTTGCGCAGCGCCTCCTGAACCTGGCGCTCGATCCGGGGACCGAGACGGTTGAGCGCGCCGAGGTCGAGGTCTCTGGTGGCGCTCAGGGCCCGTACCGCCAGCTCCCGCTCATGCCCGTGCCAATCGGCCGGGAGCTCGGGCACCGCCGACGGCGCGGGCGGACGAGGAGGCCGCTTGCCGCCGCGCCGCACCCGGATGACGGGGCCGATCTCGACCCGTCCCGCGACGGTCGGCGGCGTCAGGTCGGCCTCCAGCCCCGGAATCGCCAGCGCGTAGAGATGCTCCGGGAGCTCGATGTCCTTCAGCTCGTGCTTGCCGACTTCGCGCACTTCGATCCCGTCGACTTCGGCGCCGACGAGCGCCGCCGTCGTCTGCGACAGCAACACCTGACCGCCTCGGGCAGCGGCGGCGATCCGCGCCGCCCTGACGACGTCGAGCCCGAGGTAACCCTCCTCGCCGACCGTCGGCTCGCCGGTGTGGAGCCCCATCCGGACTCTGACTTCGACTCCGCCGGGCCACGTGTGATCGGCGAGACGCCGCTGAGCGAGGGCCGCCGCGGCGATTCCGTGCCGCGCTCGCCCGAAGACGGCGAAGAACGCGTCGCCCTGGCGGTCGACCTCGCGACCCCCGGTCGCCTCGAAGGTCTCACGGAGAATGCGGTTGTGCTCGCCGATCACGGCTGGCCAGTCGTCGCCCACCCGTTGCATGAGGCGCGTGGACCCCTCGATGTCGGTGAAGAGGAACGTGACCGTCCCGACGGGAAGCTGCTCCATTGCCGGGCTCGACTCTACGCGCCTGAGTCGTATCGCCGGCTCTCACCTCGCGAACCGCAGGCGGCTCCCAGTGCCGTTTGCGGCTAGGTGAACCCGCACGAGCGCGGTCCCGTCGCTCCCGGTCGTCGGGCTTGATCACGTTGGAAGACCTGCAAAAGAAGAGAAAACCGCCCTAGCAGCGGCTTTCTCTTTGGGCCCGCCTGGACTCGAACCAGGGACCAACTGATTATGAGACCCCTTCCGTTTCTCTGGCTCTGACGGGCTTGGCGTGGATTTGCCGCAACCATGCGGCTTGTCGGCTCGTCTGTACCAGCGATCCGCTGGCGTCCTTCGGGGCGTGTTGGGACGTGTCCGTGCAGACATCCGTACAGACGGCTAGTGCTCCGACGATAATTCGTGGCGAGCGCGAAACAACGCCGGTGAATGAGTGAACTCC
>JBKPFD010000038.1:0-4846 GCA_046729155.1 Actinomycetota bacterium | reverse complement strand
ACGCCGACGATGCCGAGCAGGATCAGCGCTGCCGGCGGCTGGGGAAAGATGCCTATGAGCGCGATCGGAATGCCCCAGAGAACGAGTCCGATCGCGAAGTCGGAGGCGAGTCGCTGGCGGCCGATGAGGGCGAATGCTCCGAGCGCGCCGAGCAGCCCGCCGATGCCGACCGCGGAGTTCAGGAAGCCGACTCCCGACTCGCCGAGATCGAGCAGCTCGAGAGCCGCGACCACGATCAGCACGTTGAGCGCGCCGGCGACGAGGGTCTGCGCGCCGTAGAGGCCGATGATCAGGCGCAGGTTCCGGTCGCGCCAGACGAGGCTGAACCCGGCAAAGAACTCGCCGACGATCCCGCCCTCGGGCTCTCGCTCTGCAGGCGCCGGCGAGCTGATCCCCGCCATGAGCAACGACGCGACGAAGAAGGCAACCGCGGCCGTGACGAAGACCGTCTCGGGGTTCGTCGCAGCGAGCAGGATGCCGCCAAGCGCGGGGCCGAGGAAGATCCCAGAGCTCTCGATCGTGGTCAGCACGAGATTCGCCGCCGTCAGCTCCTCGGGCGTCCTGGACAGCTGCGGCAGCAACGCCGAGAGCATCGGCCGGACCATGCTCGCCGACAGGGAAACGCACGCCGCGAGCGCGTACACGAGCCACGGCGGCCCATCGGCCACGAGCACGGCCGCCGCCGCGGCGAGGAACGACGTGCGCGCGATCGAGACGCCGAGCATGACCCGGTTCCGCGGATAGCGGTCGCCGAGGACGCCGGCGATCGGGGCTGAGACAAAGGCAGGAAGGACGCGAATCACGCCGACGAGACCGACCGCGGCGGCCCCGCCCTGGTCGTAGGCATAGACCAGCAGCGCGATGACGTACGCCCACGAGGACGTTGTGATGATCGCCCAGGCGAGACCGATCCGCCGCAGGCCCCGGTTGGTGACGACTGCTCGAAACGCGTCCAGCGACTCCCGCAGCCGCTCGCGGAAGGAGGCGAGCACGGGCGAAGGATTACAGCCCGCTTGGTCTTTTCATAGCGACGTGGGAAGATTCGAGCTTGATCGGACGTCTAGTTGGCTGAAAGGTCCAACGGGTGTCCACCTGGACAAGGAGGAAGCATGGCTGAGGATCGAGAGATGACAGGCGCCGGCGAGGATCGCGAAGCGACCTCCGCAGGCGAGGACGTCGAGGGTCACAGCTACTCCCCGCCCGACGAGCGCGAGGCAACGCTCGGCGGCGAGGAGCGCGAGGCGACCAGTGGCGGCGAGGACGTCGAGGCGCACAGCTTCATCGGCACAGAGGAGCGCGCAGCGACTCTCGGCGGCGAAGACCGCGAGGCCACGCTCGGCGGCGAGTAGTCATCGCGAACTTGTTTTCTACGAGGGCGGCCTAGCCGCCCTCGTCGTTTCTGAAGCGAGAGCGGCCTAGCCGCTCTCGTCGTTTCTGAGCACTTCTTCGAGCGACGCGAGCAGCCTGAGGCCGGCTTCGCGCCGCTCGGGCTCGAGCTTCTCGAGGGTCTCGGCGAGGCGAGCGACGGCGCCCGCGCCCTCACCGCTCTCTTCCAGGGCCGCCTGGGCCTTGCGGGCGCGCTGCAGCAGGTCGAGGGCAATCGCGGCCTGGTTCGCGAAAAGGCCGAGCAGGTCCATCTCGACCAGCGAGAACTGCGCTCGCGCGGGCCGATCGAGCACCTCGAGCACGCCGAGCGCCCGCTCGTCGTGGAGGAGCGGGACGGCCATCATCCCCTTCGGCACGTAGCCCGTGCTTTCGGCGACCTCCTTGCCGAAGCGGGGATCCTGCGTCACGTCCTCGATCACGAGCGGCTGGCGCGTGACGAGCACCCAGCCGGCGATGCCCGTGCTCGAGGGGAACCGCTTGCCGATCAGCGTGTCCTCGCCCTCGCCGGCCACCGCCTCGAAGACGAGCTCGTCCGCCTCCTCGTCGAGCAGGAAGATCGACGATGCCTTTGCCCCGAAGATCGCCCGCGCGACCTCGACGACCGACTGCAGAAGCGTGCGGAAGGACTCCTCTGAGCCGACGACGCCCGCGGCGACCGCGGCCTTGAGGTCGGCGTTCACCGGCCGCCGCCCACGTTCGTCGACGTGAGGTAGAGGACGCTCTTCAGCTGGAACGGGGTCAGGTCACGGTGCTTGCCAAGCACGAGCGCGCAGATGGCGGACATGTGCGGCGTGGCGAAGCTGTTGCCGGTGCACCGGATCCGCCCGCCGCTCGTCCACGCGACCTCGACGTCGACGCCGCGCGCGAAGAACTCGACCGGCGGTTCCGGGTTGGCGTAGAAGGCAAGCGGATCGGGATCCTCGTGGCTGCCGACCGAGATCACCGAGGAGAAGCGCCACGGGTAGCTCTCGACCGGCATGTTGTGGGCCGACGCGACGAGCACGGAGCGCCGGAAGTACGCCTCGTCGGTCAGCTCGTGGAGGATGCCGGCGAACTGGCGCTTGGTCGTCGAGAGGCTCATGTTGACGACGTCGTAGCCCTGCTCGACGGCCCACCTGAGGCCGGCGAGGAGCACGTCGCCGGAGCCGGTGAAGCCCGCACCGAGCACGCGCACGCTGAAGAGGCGGCACTCCGGTGCGAGCGAGCGCACGATCCCGGCGCAGGCGGTGCCGTGACCGCAGAGATCGCCCTCGGTGTCCTCCGCGACCACCGTCTCGCCGTCGGGCCCGATCGTCACCGCGACGGACTGCTCGATCTCGCCGACGAGCTCGTGGCCGCCCTCGACGCCGCTGTCGAGGATGCAGACGCGCACGTCCTTGCCAGTCGACCCGCCCCACGCCCACTCGCGGGTGATCTCGCTCGGCCAGTCGACCGGCAGCCGGATCTTGTCGGTCTCGCCGGCGGGAAGGCTCCACGCGGGCCTGAGCTCGCGGACATGCTCCTCTTCGTCGGGCAGCTTTTCGGCCTGCGCCATGAGGGGATCGTATGCCGCTACTGCGCGGCGGCCAAGGCTCGCCCCGACGCCTCGGCCGCGATCTCGACGAGCGAATCGACGTGCCGGATGCGGGGATCGCCCTCGAGCGCCGAGAGGTTGACGGCGACGAGCTTCGCCGCCGCGCGGGTGCCGCCCTCGGCCAGCAGGGCCGCGACGGCGGCGTCGGCGCGCACTTCGGGATTGCCGTTCTCGACGAGCAGTGCGGCGAGGCAGGCGAGGTCGCAGCCGGCCTCGGCGATCCGCAGTGGGATCTCGGCGGCGTGGTCGAGCGCCTCGCGGAGCTTCTGGTCGCGGTAGCGCTCCTCGAGCTCGTCGCGGCTGCGCAGGGCGGTCAGCGCGCCGAGGTACGCCTCGGCGTCGGCCTGCGCGAGCGGCGCGACGCGGGCACGCAGCGTCTCGGCCTGGCCGACGACGCCGCCGGCCTCGTCCCAGTGCTCCTTGGACGCGCGGGCGACCATACCCACCAGGCCCGCCGCCATGGCGACGGTGACCGCGGCCGCCGAGCCGCCCGCCGGACTCGGGCCCGGGCCCGCGAGCGTGTCGAGGAAGTCGCGCAGCGGCGCGTCGAGGAGATCCTCAGCCACTAAGAGTCGCGATTATCCCCGACTCCGCTAGTCAAGGCCGGGTGCGCGAAAGGCGTTCCTGGACCCAGGGGTTGTCGGGCGTCCAGCCGTCGTCCTCTTCCGCCGTATCGAGACCCCAGCTGTCTCTGATCGCGTCTTCGATCTCCGAGAGCGTCGGCATCGGGCTTAGAGGATGTCGAGGATCGGGTAGCCGGCGTCGGCGTCGAGGCAAGCCGCAGCGAACAGGGCGGTCCCGACATCGCCGGTCCAGAGCGAGTAACGGCCGCGGCCGTTCGCAACGCGGAGCCGCTCGGCGTGGCCGAGCGCGTGGACGGCGAAGCGACGAGCACGCTCGAGCCAGCGCTCGTCGCCCGTGCGCGCGAACGCCTTGAGAAGTGCAAAGCCGTTGCCCGAGGTGCCGTGACAGAGGCCGTGGCCCTTCTCGTCGCCATGGGCGCCCGCCCGCCAGATCAGCTCGGCGCCGGCGAGCAACAGGTCCTCGTCAAGATACTCCCACGAGCCGGCGAGGACGCCGGGAGCGCCGGTGCACCACTGGAGGCAGATCCGACCATCTCGCGGCCGCGCGAGTTGCGGCCGCGGCGAGCCGGGCCAGTTCGCGAGGCCGTCCTCGCGGAACGCGGTCCGGGCGAGCACAGCTGCCGTCTCAGCGGCAAGCCCATCGTCTGCGTCGAGCCGGAGGATGACGAGCGTGTTGCCTGCAGCTCCGTGCAGCGTGCCCAGGCCGCGGTAGTCGTCGTCCTGCCGCCAGAGCCAGTCATCGCCGCGGCGGGCACGTAGCGCTGCGGCCGTCTCGCGCGCCGCCTCGTCCCAGCGTGGCTCGCCCGTCCATTCGCCGAGCGCAAGGGCGGCGAGCAGCGTGCCAGGCGCGCCCCACATCACGTCGTCGGTCGGGTTGGCGACATTGGCACGGACGAGCGCGTGAAGGTCATCCGCGAGCCCGGGGTCGGAGGCGAGCCGGAAGGCGACGAGCAGCGGCCCCGTCTCGCCGGTGAGGAGCGCCGCCGGGTGGTAATGCTCATCCGCCGTGGAGTCCGGCTCGGCGCGCTCGAGCTCCACCGTGCGCAGCGCGGCGGCGGTGAGGTCGAGCGACGTCTCGGCGTGGCCCTGTCGCCGCAGCGCGTCGAGCGCCCAGATCACGCCGGCTGCACCGACATAGAGGCTCTTCAGCGGCAGCGGCTCCTCCCACCCGTCCCATTCGTGCGCAGGCCAGAGCGCCTCGGGATCGAACACCGCGTCGGCGTCGGCGACGATCGTGGCGATCGCATCCACGACGCGCGCGGGATCCCACGGCTCGTCGGTCAACGGTTCGAATTGCGCTGGT
>JBKPFD010000037.1:0-3046 GCA_046729155.1 Actinomycetota bacterium | reverse complement strand
GCAGTGCGCGCTCTCGCCGAGCGCCGCGGGCTGCTCATCGTCGAGGACGCGGCGCACGCTCCCGGCGCCACGTACCGCGGCGAGCGCTGCGGCTCGCTCGGGCTCGTCGCTTGCTTCAGCTTCTTCTCGAACAAGAACCTGCCGGTCGGCGAGGGCGGGATGATCGTTACCGACGACGACGAGGTCGCCGAGCGGGTCAAGCTGCTGCGCTCGCACGGGATGACGAAGCTGACGTGGGAGCGCCACCGCGGTCACGCCGCCGGCTACGACGTCGTCGCGCAGGGCTTCAACTACCGCCTGGACGAGTTGCGCGCCGCGATGGGCCGGGCGCAGCTGCTTCGCCTGCCCGCGGAGAACGCTTCGCGGGCTCGCATCGCCGGTCGTTACCGCGAGGCGCTCGACGGGGTCAACGGCCTGACGATGCCGTTCGGGACGACCGAGGAAGGCACGTCCTCGTCACACCATCTGGCGGTCGTGCTCCTGCCCGAGGGCGTCTCACGAGAGGACGTGCGCGCCGCGCTGACCGAGAAGCGGATCCAGACGAGCGTCCACTACCCGCCGATCCACGGCTTCTCGTTCTACGAGGAGCGCGGCCGGAAGCGAGAGCTCCCGCAGACCGAGGCGGTCGCGGGCCGCATCCTCACCCTGCCGCTCTACGCGCACATGACCGACGAGCAGGTCGACCTCGTGATCGACGCCCTCCTCGGCTCGCTCTAACAGCCACGCACTCCTCGGCTCGCTCTGGGCGCGCTAACGCCTGAAGCGCCGCGCGCTTCGAATCCTCAGTGAACTGAACAGCCGATCCACTCGCCGCTAGCGCGCGCATCCGAACAACCCCCGGCGCCCAAAAAGGCCCGGCGCCCAAAAGGGCATCGCTCTGAAGCTCGGTTGCTCGCTCAGGGCGCGCGGACGACTCGAAGCGCCGCGCGCTTCGAATCCTCAGTGAACTGAACAGCCGATCCACTCGCCGTTAGCGCGCCCATTCGAACAACCCCCGGCGCCCAAAAGGCGCCGGGGGTCCCTGCGGCGAGAACCCCCGGCAGTCTCGGCACCCTAAAGCGCGTCGTCGCAAAGTCGAGTGCACGCGCCACGTTTTCAATGGAACGAGCGCGTTTTGCCGCGTACCATGTCCGCCGTGATCCGATTCGCGGTTTGCTTCGTGCTCGTAGCGGTCGGAGCCGTGGCCTTCGCGCCCCCAGCAGGGCCACCGGACCCGATCGCGGACGGGGTGAAGATTGCTGGTATCCGCGCCGGCGGGCTCGATGCCGAGCAGGCGCGCCAGCTCGTGCGCCGCGCCTACGCAAGACCGCTCCGCTTCAGGCTCGGCAAGCGTGGCTGGCAAGTCTCGCCTACGCGTTTCGCGACTGAGCCGCTCCTCGACGATGCCGTCGCGAACGCGCTGCGCGCCGACGAGAACGAAGACGTCGAGGTTCGCGTGGCAGTCGACAAGAACCGCGTCCGTAGTTACGTCGCAGAGCTCGACCGCCGTTTCTCGCGGCCCGTCGTCGACGCGCGCGTCGAAGGCTTCACGGGATCGAGGCCTGCGATCAGCGCCGAGCAGTGGGGCCAGTCGGTCCGGCGGGCGACGATGGTCGCGGCGATCACGCGCACATTGCGGTCGCGCATCCGGCCCCGCCTTCCGGTCGTGCTCAGGCCGCTGAAGCCGTCGGTGACGAGGGCGCGGTTCGGGCCGGTCGTCGTCATCAAGCGGGACTCGAAGCGGCTGCTCCTCTTCCGCGGCACAAGCCTCGCCAGGTCGTTCCCCGTGGCGACGGGACAGGCGGCGTACCCGACGCCCACCGGCAACTTCGCGGTCGCCGATAAGCAGCGGGACCCATGGTGGCGCCCGCCGCCCGATTCCGAATGGGCGCGGGGCGCGAAGCCGATCCCGCCGGGCCCGGGGAACCCGCTCGGCACGCGCTGGATGGGTCTGACCGCGCCGCTCGTCGGCATCCACGGCACTCCGGACGCCGCGTCGATCGGGTATTCCGCTTCGCACGGCTGCATCCGCATGTACATCCCCGACGCGGACTGGCTCTTCGACCGCGTCGAGATCGGCACGCCCGTCTTGATCGTCGCGGCATAGCCGCGACTCCGAAGCAAAGCCCGCCTCCGCGGCGGTTGACGTCGCTGTCATCGACTCGCCGATGCCAGCTTGCAAGCATGGGTCGATGCTGCTCGTCATCGCCATCTACGCCGCGATCTTCTGGTTGCCGACGGCCTGGGGCATCGTCGCGATTGCGGTCGGGCTGTTCGTCGAGGTGGGGGAGGCCGCGTTCTGGGTCTGGGTGTCGAAGCGCCGCCGGCCGGCGATCGGGGCCGAGGCGCTCCCTGGAGCGAGGGGCGTCGCCGTCACCGACTGCCGTCCGCGCGGCCAGGTGCGGGTCGCGGGTGAGCTCTGGCGCGCGGTGTGTCCGGACGGCGCGTCCGCGGGCGACGAGGTCGTCGTCGAGCACGTCGACGGCGACCTGACCCTGCTCGTAACCCGGAAGTAGACTCAGTTCGTGGCCAGGGTCGACGAAGTGTCGGTCGATCAAGCGCCCCTCGAGTGGGATACCCCGCTCTTCCGCACCGCAGTAGCGCAGTTCGAGGAGGCGCTGACGCATGCCGACGTCGACGCGGCCGTCGCCGAGCGGCTCCGCTACCCCGAGCGCGCGATGATGGTCAGCGTCCCGGTGCGCATGGACGACGGACGCTGGACCGTCTTCCCGGCCTACCGCGTGCAGCACTCGAGCGTGCTTGGCCCGACGAAGGGCGGCATCCGGTACGACCCCCACGTCTCGCTCGGCGAGTGCGCGGCGCTCGCGATGTGGATGACCTGGAAGTGCGCGCTTCTCCGGCTGCCCTACGGCGGCGCGAAGGGCGGCGTCCGCTGCAACGCGCGTGAGCTCTCGCTGGGCGAGGTGCAGCGCCTGACCCGGCGCTTCACGTCCGAGCTGCTCCGGGTGATCGGGCCGCAAGAGGACATCCCCGCTCCGGACATGGCCACGAACGAGCAGACGATGGCCTGGATGATGGACACCTACTCCATGCAGAAGGGCTACGC
>JBKPFD010000036.1:0-6446 GCA_046729155.1 Actinomycetota bacterium | reverse complement strand
GCGCTACGGCGGTGAGCGCGACCTCCGGGTCCCCCACGCCACCCGCAAGGCGAACCGCAAGGCGGCGCGACGGGACTTCGTCGTGGACGTGGCTCGCAACATGATCCGGCCCAACTTAGAGGCGCTGATCGCCCTGGGGGCGAAGTGGATCCAGATCGACGAGCCGGGTGCCTCGACCGAGGCCGACGAGCTCGACATCTTCGCGGAGAGCTTCAACGTGTCCGTCGAGGGCCTTGACTGCATGTTCTCGACGCACCTCTGCTTCTCCGACTACGACCTCTTCTTCCCGGCCATCGAGGCGATGAGCGGCTGTCGTCAGTACTGCGTCGGCTTCGCGAACTACGACACACGCGAGCTGGGGACGACGAGCGCGGAGCGGCCAGGCTACGAGGTGATCTCGAAGTTCCGCGACCTCTCGTACGAGCCGATCCTCGGCCTCGGCGTGCTCGACATCCACACGGACTTCATAGAGCCCGCCGAACTCGTGCGCGACCGCATCCTCTATGCGGTCGACGTCTTCGGCGACCCGGCGCGGATCCACGTCTGCCCGGACTGCGGTCTGCGCACGCGCAGCTGGGACGTGGCATACGAGAAGCTGCAGCGGATGGTCGAGGGCACGAAGCTGGCCGAGGAAGCCGTCAACCAGGCGCACGCAGGAGCGCGCTAGTTACACAAGAAATAGCCGCTTAGACGGGTACCATCCCCTCGGCGAGCGCCGAGAGGCGTTCGCGTATTTTCAGACCGCATGCGAACAACACTGAAGCGAGGAGCGGGCCGTGGCGCCGCCGTCAACGGAGACGGGCGCGCCGTCCTGCCGCCGGGCGTCCTCACGCCCGTGTCGCGCTACCGCCAGCCGGAGCGCGTGCGCAGCGTCTGGCGCGGCCTCGCCCGCGCGCTCGTCGTCCTCGTCGCGCTCTGCGGGATCGTCGTGGGCGGCGCCGCGGGCGGCACGTACCTCTGGGCGCTCGAGAGCGTCGACAGCCTCAAGCCCCGCGAGCAGGTGAAGCAGGCGTCGAAGCGGCTGAACATTCCGCTGCCGAACCAGCCGACGATCGCCCTCGTCATCGGTTACGACCACCGTCCGGAGGACGGAAGCGCGCCTTCGCGCTCCGACACCGTGATGCTCGTGCGCGCGGACCCGGCGAACGAGACGATCTCGATGCTCTCGTTCCCGCGTGACCTGATCGTCGAGGTGCGCTGCCCGAACGGCGGGCGCTCGCTCGGGCGGATCAACCAGGCGTACGCGCTCTGTGGTCCCGAGGGGACGCTGCTGACGGTGCGCTCGGTGACGAGCTTGCCGATCCACTACCTGATCGCCGTCAATTTCGAAGGTTTCCGAAAGATGGTCGACAGCCTCAACGGCGTCTGGATGGACGTCGACCGCCGGTACCTGAACAAACAGGGCGGCGACTACGCGACGATCAACCTGTGGCCCGGCTACCAGCGGCTGAAGGGCTGGCAGGCGCTCGACTTCGTCCGCTACCGGCACACCGACTCGGATCTCTACCGGCTCGCGCGGCAGCAGCTCTTCGTCAAGGCGCTCAAGCAACGCGTCAACGAGTCGTACAAGGCGAGCAGCATCCCGAAGATCGTCGGCGCGATGCGCAAGAACGTCCAGATCGGGCAGGCCGGGGGCGAGGGGATCTCCCTCGACACGCTCACCTCGTACGGGCTCTTCGCGTACGGCCTTCCCTCGGGCCATTTCTTCCAGGCCAAGATCGGTGGGCTGCAGGGCATTGCCGAGCTGACGACCGACCAGTCGAACATCCAGGCGGCCGTCGAGGAGTTCACGCATCCTGACGTCGACGCGCCCGAGAAGGCGACCGCGGTCGCGCTGCGCCGGCGTGCGCGGCTGAAGTCAGGGCCGACCCCGCGAAGCGTCTCGCTCGTGGCGCTGAACGGGAACGGCGTTCCCGGCGCGGCCGCGAACGCGAGCTACCAGCTCTCTCGCCGCGGCTACCGCGTGAGCACGCCGCCGGAGGGCTACGCGGCGAATGCGCCGGGGAAGTGGGCGCGCACCTTCCGCACGCACGTCTTCTTCAGCGAGCGCAAGGGCGCACGGCTCGCGGCGCAGCGTGTCGCAAACCTCTTCGGGTCTGCGGACGTCACGAAGCTGCCGCGGAACCCCGGCCTCCGCTTCCTTTCGAACGGGGCGATGGTCACGGTCGTCGTCGGCCTGACGTTCAAGGGCAATCTCGCGCCCGCGCCCGTCGACCGCACCCCGGAGCGGAAGGCGCCGTACATCCGCAACGCTCGCGACGAGACCGCACCGGTCGTCCGCCGGGCGGCGAGGTGGAAGCTCGGCTTCCCCCTCCAGGTGCCGACGGTCGTCGAACGCTCTTCACGCGTCGACTTCGAGGTTCCGTACAGGGTCTACAAGATCGGCAAGCTGAAGGCGCTCCGCATGACGTTCCGCACGGGCATAAGCGAGTACTGGGGCATCCAGCAGACGAACTGGGACGACGCCCCGGCGCTGCGGGAGCCGAACGACACCCAGGCGATCGCCGGGCGCACGTACTCGCTCTACTACAACGGCCCGCACCTGCACATGGTCGTCCTGCGCGCCGGCGGGGCCACGTACTGGGTCGTGAACACGCTCCTCGACACGCTCTCGAACGAGACGATGATCGCGATCGCGAAGGGCCTGAAACCGCTCCACAAGTAGAGTCCGGCGCGTGAGCACCGGGAATGAAAAGCCCACTCTGGGCATCTTCGGGGCGGGCTGGGTGGGCCTCGTGACAGGCGCGGCGTTCGCCGACCTCGGCCACCGCGTCGTCGTCAGGGACGTGGTTCCCGAGCGGATCGAGATGCTCGAGGCCGGGCGCCTGCCTTTCCACGAGCCCGACCTCGCCGAGGTCATCGAGCGCAATCGGTCGCGACTCGTCTTCACGCTCGACGCGGAGGAGCTGACGTCCGCCGCCGACCTCTTCTTCGCCTGCGTCGACACGCCGCCGACCGCCTCGGGCGACGCCGACCTTTCGTCGGTCTGGTCGGTGATCGACCACATGGGCGACCCCGGCGAGTCGCTGCTCGTCATGAAGAGCACGGTTCCCGTGGGGACGGGCGAGCGCATCCGCAACGAGCTCGACAAGCGCGGCCTCCAGCACGTCGGCTACGCGTCGAACCCGGAGTTCCTTGCCGAAGGGCGTGCCCTCCACGACTTCATGAACCCGGACCGGATCGTGATCGGCTCGTTCATCGAGGAGCACGGTGACCGGGTCGCGGCCCTCTACGACGGCTTCGAGGCGCCGATCCTCCGCACGAGCGTGCCCTCGGCGGAGATGGTCAAGCTCGCCGCGAACGCCTTCCTGGCGACGCGGATCAGCTTCATCAACGAGATCGCGAACGTCTGCGAGGCGGTCGGAGCGGACGTCGAGGACGTCGCCGAGGGCGTGGGACTCGACCATCGGCTTGGCCCGCACTTCCTGCGCGCGGGGATCGGCTTCGGCGGTTCGTGTTTTCCGAAAGACGTGTCCTTTTTGAAGCTGCTTGCAGGGAACAGTGGCTACCACTTCCAGCTCGTCAGCGCGGTCATGGAGGTCAACGAGCTCCAGAAACGGCGGGTCGTCCAGAAGCTGAAGGACCACCTGGGCAGCCTGCGCGGGAAGACGATCGCGCTGCTCGGGCTCGCCTTCAAGCCGGACACGGACGACATGCGCGAGGCGCCCTCGCTCGTGCTCGCCGCGCGCCTCCTTGCCGAGGGCGCGGAGGTGCGGGCATGGGACGCGCTCGTCCAGGGCCATCCCGAGCTCGACGGCGTCCCGGTGCACGACTCCGTGCTCGAGGCCGTGCGCGGCGCGGACGCTGCCGTGATCGTCACCGAGTGGGACGAGCTGCGCTCGCTGCCTTCGCCCGAGGTGCGCGAGGCGATGCGAAACGCGCTCATCGTCGACGGTCGCAACCTCCTCGACCCACAGGCCGTCAGGGACGCGGGCTTCGAGTACGAGGGCATCGGCCGGGCCTAAGCGGGAAAATCCCTCCTGATGGAAGCGATCCTCCTCGCCGGCGGGAAGGCCGAGCGCCTCGGTGACGCGGCGGAGGGCCGCCCGAAGGCCCTCGTCGAGGTGGCCGGCAGGCCGCTCGCGGGCTACCAGGTGGCGCAGCTCGCACGCGCCGGCGTCACCCGCGTGCTCGTCAGCTGCGCGGCGGGCCAGGAGGAGCTGTTCGACAACGGGCTGGCCGGCCTCGGGCCGGAGATCGTGACCGTCGGGGAGCCCAAGCCGCTTGGCCGTGGAGGCGGTGCGCGGCTCGCGACCCAGGCGCGCGAGGAGAGCGGGCCGGTCTACGTGCTGAACGGCGACGAGCTGATCGACGGCGACTTCGAGGCGCTCCTGGTGGCCCACCGCGGCCACGGCGGTGCGGCGACGATCGTCGTCGCGCCGCTGCCGACCGGCTTCGGCGTGGTCGAGCTCGAAGACGACGACCGCGTGCGCGGGTTCGACGAGGCTCCGAGGCTGCCGTACTGGGCGCACGCGGGCGTGCACGTGCTCGACGAGGAAGCGATCGAGCGGCTCCCGGAGCGCGGTGATCACGAACGGACGACGTTTCCGGAGCTCGCCGCGGAGGGAAAGCTCTACGCCTACCGACACGAAGGCACGTGGCTGACCGTGAACACGCCGAAGGACCTCCGCCTCGCCGAGGAGCACGTGCGCGCGAACCCCGACTGGCTCTCGGTCGCGGCGGCGACGTGAGCGACCATCTGACCTCGCCGAATCTCGGCGGCCTGGAGCGGTTCGCGGTCGTGACCGAGAAGGTCGAGAAGCCCTGGGGCTGGGAGCTGATCTGGGCATTGACGGACGACTACTGCGGCAAGGTGCTGTTCGTGAAGGCCGGCGAGTCGCTCAGCCTGCAGTTCCACCGCGAGAAGGACGAGTCGTGGTACGTCGAGTCGGGGCGGGCGCAGATCGAGATGGCCGCCGTGGGGGAGAAGGTGCCGCGCTCGGAGGTCGTCGGCGCGGGCGCCGCGTTCCGGATCCGCCCTGGGACCGTGCACCGCGTGACCGCGCTCGAGGACACGACGATCCTCGAGGTCTCCACGCCGCAGATCACCGACGTCGTGCGGCTCGAAGACCGCTACGGGCGCCAAGACGACAAACCTTGACACGCTTGTGTTAAGGTTGTCGCGATGGATGGGCTCTCGATCGCAAGCGCAGGGAAGCGGACCGGCTGGTCGCCGCGAATGCTGCGGTACCTCGACGCGGCCGGCCTCGTCGTTCCCGAGCGCACCCATTCCGGCTACCGCGCGTACGGCGTCCGCGAGCTGAACCAGCTTCGCTCGCTGCGCGACCTTCGCCGGCAGTTCGGCGTCGAGCTCGGCGAGGTCGCCTTCGCGGCGCGCCTCCGGCGCGAGCCGGCGTTGCGGGCCGCCGTCGCCACGTGGCTGCACGGCAGCGGCGTCGACGCGCTCGACTGGGAGCAGCGAAAGCACGAGCGGCTCCTCGCCGCATGACATCTAGACTCCGCCGACCGAGAAGAGAGGGCTGATGGCTACGACACGCAGACACGACGTCAAGGATCTCGGGCTCGCGGAGGAGGGCGTCCGCCGCATTCAGTGGGCCGACCAGAACATGCCCGTCCTCGCCGCGATCCGGGACCGATTCGCGCAGGAGCAGCCGCTCGCCGGCTACCGGATCTCGGCCTGCCTCCACGTGACCACCGAGACCGCGAACCTCGCGCGCACGCTGAAGGCCGGCGGGGCCGACGTCGTGCTATGTGCCTCGAACCCGCTGTCGACCCAGGACGAGACGGCCGCCGCGCTCGTCGAGGAGTACGACGTCTCCGTCTTCGCGATCAAGGGCGAGGACAACGACACGTACTACCAGCACATCGAGGCCGCGGTCGACCACAAGCCGCAGATCACGATGGACGACGGCGCCGACGTGATCGGCGTGCTGCACGCGCACCGGCGTGAGCAGCTCGGCGACGTGATCGGCGGGACGGAGGAGACGACGACGGGCGTCATCCGCCTGAAGGCGCTCGAGCGCGACGGCGCGCTCGGCTTCCCGATCATCGCCGTCAACGAGGCGAACACGAAGCACCTCTTCGACAACCGCTATGGCACTGGGCAGTCGACCATCGACGGGATCATCCGCGCGACGAACAAGCTGCTCGCCGGCAGCCGCCTCGTCGTGTCGGCGTACGGCTGGTGCGGCCGCGGCGTCGCCAACCGCGCCCGCGGCATGGGCGCCCACGTGATCGTGACCGAGGTCGACCCCTTGAAGGCGCTCGAGGCCGTCATGGACGGCTACGAGGTGATGCCGATGGAGCAGGCGGCCGAGGCCGGCGACATCTTCGTTACTGCCACGGGCAACAAGAGCGTCATTCGCCGCGAGCACATGGAGCGGATGAAGGACGGCGCCATCCTCGCCAACACAGGCCACTTCAACGTCGAGATCGACATCCCGGCGCTCCGGCAGATGGCGACCGAGACCCGTGAGGCGCGGAAC
>JBKPFD010000035.1:0-3455 GCA_046729155.1 Actinomycetota bacterium | reverse complement strand
CGGAGGATGCCGCCGATTCCGGTTGCGGCGCCCTGGAAGGGCTCGACGGCGGACGGGTGGTTGTGGCTCTCGACCTTGAAAGCGACGGCTTCCCCTTCGCCGAGGTCGACGACGCCCGCGTTCTCGCCGGGTCCCTGGAGCACGCGCGGGCCGCTCGTCGGGAAGCGCCGGAGGAGGCGCGCGGAGTGCTTGTAGGCGCAGTGCTCGGACCAGAGAAGCGAGAAGACGGCGAGCTCGAAGTGGTTCGGCTCGCGGCCGAGCAGCGTCTGGATGCGCTCGTATTCCCCGTCGGTCAGCCCGAGGGCGCGGTGGAGCGGCTGTTCCGCAACCGGCGTCAGGGATTCGAGTCTAGCGGCGGGCCTGGATGAGCCAAACGCGTCCTCTCCGGACAGCGCCCCGGGGTCCGGCCGCGGGCCTCCCTCCACGGTGATCCTAACGAGGAAGAGCGCACGTGTTCGTGCCGGCTCGGCGCCGGTTCTGCGACCCGGCACGCAGCGCCTGTCCGCGACGCGGCTTCCGCCGCGGGCGCGGACCAGTGGAGGGGATCTGGGGAACCGGGAGGTTCCCCAGACTCAGTCCGGTTCGCCGCGTCTGCGACCCGTCAGTCGATCGATAGCCTGCGGAGATGCGCGGCTACGTGCCCCTCCTGCTCCTCCTCGCCGCCATCTGGGGCGCGTCGTTCATGTTCATCAAGATCGCCGTCGACGAGCTCGCGCCGACGACGACGATGTTTCTCCGGCTCGCGTTCTCGGCGCTGCCGCTCGTCGCGCTCGTCATTTACAAGCTCGGCCTGCACCCGGCCGTCGAGCAGATGCGCGCGATCACCCGCGCGGCAATCATCCTCGGCGTCGTCAACACGGCGCTGCCGTTCACGCTGATCGCCTGGGGCGAGACGAGGATCGACTCGGGCGTCGCGGCGTTCGGCAATGCGTGGATGCCTATCTTCGTCACCTTGCTCGCTATCCGCTTCCGCGCGAGCGAGGGAGCGACCGGCACGCGGCTCTTCGGCGTCGTGCTGGGGCTGATCGGAGTCGGCGTGCTCGTCGGCGTGCACCCGGAGGGCGGCTGGTCGGGAGTCGTGGGCACGCTCGCGGTCGTCGGCGCCTCGCTCTCATACGCGGTCGGCTCGCTCTACACGCAGGGTCTGCTCGAGGACGTCCGCAACGACGTCCTCGCTGCGGCGTCGATCGCGTGGGGAGCCGTCCTCCTCGGCCCGCTCGGCATCGCGCAGGCGCCGTCGGAGATGCCGAGCTGGGGTGTGATCGCGTCAGTGCTCGCCCTCGCGCTCGGCGGCACCGTCGCCGGGCAGCTCATCTACTTCCGCCTTATCTACGCGTACGGCACCGCCCGCGCGAGCCTCGTCGTCTACCTGCTGCCCGTGACCGCGCTCTTCTACGGCGCGCTACTCCTCGACGAGCCGATCACGGTCTCTGCCCTCGTCGGGCTCGTACTGATCCTGACCGGCACCGCGCTCGGCTCGGGCGTGCTGCGCCTGCCGCGGCGGCGCGCGGCAGTCGCGACCGCGCCTTGAGCGAGACCATCCCCGGCGACGGTTTCCGGCTGCGGCGCGCCACTCCCGAGGACGTTGAGTTCTTCGTCGAGCTCGTCTCGCACGATGCCGTCGAGCCCTACCTGGCCGCCGTCGGGCCGAAAGAGCCGAAGGAGATCCTCGAGGAGATCGAGGCCTCGCTCGCCGAACCGACCGACTCGGGTCGCTTCGTGATCGAGGTCGAGGAGGACGGTTCCTGGCGGCGCGCCGGCGTGATGGCCTTCGACCTCGCCAACCGCCGCAGCCGCATCGCCAACCTGCGCGGCCTCGCGGTGCATCCGGACTTCCGCGGCCGCAAGCTCTCCGACGAAGCGGCCCGCGTCTTCCAGCGCTACCTCATCTTCGACCTCGACTTCCACCGGCTGCAGCTCGAGATCTACGGCTTCAACGAGCGCGCGATCCGGCACGCCGAGCGCGCCGGCTTCGTCCACGAGGGCGTCAAGCGCAAGGCGTACCACCGCCACGGCGAGTGGGTCGACGGGGTCATGTTCGGCCTCGTGCGCGAAGACCTGGAGAACTGAGCGTCAGGCGACGGATCGGACCATGACGCTTGGCGCGCAGCCCTCACTCGCGCACGTAGGATCGTGATCGTCCGTTCACGACCGACTGGAGGGGGCACATGGGAGTGAAGCCGATTCCGGACGGGTACGAGAGCGCTGCGCCGTACCTCGCCGTCGAGGATGCGGCCGCGGCCATCGAGTACTACAAGAAGGCCTTCGGCGCCACGGAGCGGGTGCGCATGGACGCGCCCGACGGCAAGATCGGACACGCGGAGCTCGAGATCGGAGGCTCGCTGGTGATGCTCTCCGATCCGTTCCCGCAGTCTTCGACGACGCCGCCGAAGGAGCTCGGCGGGACGACGTGCAGCATCTTCATGTACGTCGAGGACGTCGACGCCGTCGTCAAGCAGGCAGTCGATGCCGGCGCGACGCCGACGATGGAGGTCGCAGACCAGTTCTGGGGCGACCGCATGGGCTCGTTCACGGATCCGTTCGGCCACGCCTGGTCGATCGCGACCCACGTCGAGGACGTGCCGCCCGAGGAGATGCAAGAGCGCGCCAAAGCGGCCATGGCCGCAATGGCGGGCTAAAACGCGGCTTTGCGACCGCGTGGGGCTACGGCCACACGCGGTCGCCGCGTCGGGCCCATAGACCGACGCCAAAAAGGAGACCCGCGCCGGAGCACTTTGGCGGCCATCTGAGTGGCCGGGAACGGTGGAGCTCCCCGCGGGTCGATTGACAGTTTCTCGGATCGCCCTCTGACGTTCAACCGCGACGGCTGCACCTACGGCACCCGTCCACGGCCACGTCGCGCCGCTCCTCCCCGTTCGATTCGTTGCAGTTAGTACGAGCCTGTGGGAAGATCAAGCGGAGCTGGCGCGTCGAGATGAGTGGAGAGCGGCGCTCTATGCGCCGGCGAAGGACTCGAAAGGAGCGGCCATGGCGGAACTAGGCGCACGAGCAGCACTCGTGCCAGCACCTGATGTAGGCGAGGGGCTTACGACGTTCGTCTCGCGTGAAGAGGTCAAGCAAGCACTGGAGGATGAGACCACTCCTCTCGAGCTCATTCTCGACTTGACCCGCTTTTCGGACGGCGAGCCGACAGAGACACGGAGTGTCGCGGTCGCGTGGGAGCGGAACGATCTGGAGGAGCTTCTGCGAGAGACGGATGACGATCGGGTCGCATTGACCTTCGATCGCGAGGCGCTCCAGAAAGCGATGGAGATCGACGTCGAGGCCCACGGGCTCCGTGAGAAGGTGCTCGTTCTCGCGGTAGCGGCAACGGCGGCGTCCGGGGCGGCAGCAAGCGCCGCGGCCGAGCCCGGCCCGTTTCTCGGCAGCGGCGGTCCGGCCGTTCAGCAGAGTCTGGGCCCCGACGACCGGGCCGTCCCCAGGGCGACCCCGAC
>JBKPFD010000034.1:0-6199 GCA_046729155.1 Actinomycetota bacterium | reverse complement strand
GGAGGACGGTGACGCCTTCTTCTGCGTCGTCGACCTGCACTCGATCACGACCCCGTTCGAGCCCGAGGTCCTGCGCGAGGCGACCCTCTCCGTCGCCGCGCTGCTCTTCGCTTCCGGGCTCGACCCCGAGCGCTCGACCGTCTTCGCGCAGAGTCAGGTAGCGGCGCACTCACAGGCGGCCTGGCTGCTCGGCTCGGTCGCGAGCTTCGGCGAGTTGCGCCGGATGACCCAGTTCAAGGAGCGGTCCGAGGAGCAGGAGTTCGTCTCGGCCGGGCTCTTCAACTACCCCGTGCTCATGGCCGGCGACATCCTGCTCTACCAGACCGAGATCGTCCCGATCGGAGACGACCAGCGGCAGCACCTCGAGCTGACGCGCAACATCGCCGAGCGCTTCAACGCCCGTTTCGGCGAGACGTTCGTCGTGCCCGAGGGCGTCTACCCAGAGGAGGGCGCGCGGATCAAGAACCTCCAGGAGCCCGAGCGGCTGATGTCGACGACGCGCGGCGCGCCGCAGGGCGTCGTCCGGATGGTCGACTCGCCCGACGAGATCCGGCGGAAGTTCAAGACCGCGGTCACGGACTCGGGGACGGACGTGCGGCACGCGCCCGAGGAGAAGCCGGGCATCTCGAACCTGATCGAGATCATGGCGGTCGCGACGGGGAGCTCGATCGCCGACGTCGAGGCGCGCTACGACGGTCAGGGTTACGGCCGCTTCAAGGAGGACGTCGGCGACGCGGTCGTCGAGCTGCTCGGGCCGATCCAGCGGCGCTACGAGGAGCTGCGGGCCGACGAGGGCGAGCTGCGCCGAATGCTGGCGATCGGTGCCGAGAAGGCGCGCGAGGCGTCGGCGCCCACGCTCGAGGCGATGTACGAGCGGATGGGCTTCGTGCAGCCCTAACCGTCTGCGACGGCACAAACAGAGAAGGAACTGAGACGAAATTCCTGCTCCGGGCCGAGCGGAGTGGAATTGGCGCCAGAATAGTCCTCGCTCCGGGGTCGACATTTCCTAAAGCTCAGAGAAACCGTGCGTGTCTTCCGCACGAGCCCAAACGCGAGGAACAGCCATGTCCAAAATGCCCATGTCCTTCGGAATCATGCTCGTATTCCTGCTTCTAACGCTGTTAGGGTCAGCGGCAGACGCAGTTGCCCAAGACGAGACCACACTGCCAAACGCCGCAGGCGGGGTTCTCACCGATGCGAGCCTCGACTCGGAAGCGGCTGCGAGACACAACGGCGAAATGCCCTGCGGTTGCCTCCAGTGCCCCGAGTACTGCGCGCCGCCTCCACCGCCACCGCCGCCTCCGCCTCCTCCGCTGCCTCCGCCGCCACCACCGCCACCACCGCCGCCGGCTCCGCCTCCTCCCCCGCCGCCGCCTCCGAACGGGGATGAGTTCTGCCAGCAGAATCCGGGCTATGCCGGGTGCGAGTACTGGTTCGGTGATCCCGCCGAGGAGCTGGAAGATTGCTGGGGTTTTCCCGGGGGCTCCGAGTCACCCGACATCATCCCGTGCTACCTCGCTCCGGACGTCACGTGCCCGCCGGACTTTCCGAACTGCAGCTGTCCGAACCCGCGCGACGGCAAGAAGCTCACCCGCATTACAAACACCTTCAAGCAACGACCGACGGGCGTCGACATCTTCAAGGCGACCCAGCTCGTGTTCTGGTGCTGGAACGGGACGAGGATCACCAAGGTCTACCGCGTCCTCCGCCACTGGATCAGCTGGGCGGCGAGCTTGCACTGGAACTACGAAGGCATCAGCTACAACTCGTGCGATTCCGAGCACTGCCAGGAGCAGGCCGGAGACGCTCAACATCCAGTGGGCGTCGTAACCATCTCGGCGAAGCTGCACTTCAAGGAGTGCCTGCCGTTCGGGATCGGCGTCTGCCAGAACAAGCACCCCGGAGTCTGGCTGCGGATCCATCGCGGCGGCGCTCGAGAAGGAGGGATCCTCTGACCGCGCTCGGGAGGCCTCGGGTGACGCCTTTCAGGGTCGCGGTCGCGGTGATCGTCGTGCCGCTGCTCGTCTGGTTCCTTCTGGCCGTGTTCTTCTGGTTCGGCGGCTCCTCCTCGGGCGACGTGAAGGACGTCCCCCTCACAACGACCGGCAGGTAACCAAGGGCGACTAGGGCCTGGCGTGCGGCCGCGTCAGCTCGTGCAGCGCCTCCACTTCGGCGTTGCTGAGGTCGCGCCACTCGCCGGGCCCGAGGCCTTCGACGGTGAGACCGGCGTAGCGCGGCCGGTGCAGGCGGCGCACGGGGTGGCCGACCGCCTCGAGCATGCGCTTGACCTGGTGCTTGCGGCCCTCGTGGATGGAGAGCTCGATGCGCCCGGGCCCTAGCCGCCGTGCCTGCGCGGGCGCAGTGAGCCCATCGTCGAGTTCGACTCCTTCGCTGAGCCGGACGAGCGCATCGTCGTCGGGCTCGCCCTCGACGTCGGCCTGGTAGACCTTTTCGACCTCGTAGCGGGGGTGAGCGAGGCGATGGGCGAGCTCGCCGTCGTTCGTGAGCAGCAGGGCACCGGTCGTGTCGGCGTCGAGGCGGCCGACCGGGACGACGCGGGCCTCGTGGCGGACCAGGTCGACGACGGTCGGGCGGCCGCGCGGGTCATGCGCCGTGGTCACAACGCCTGGCGGCTTGTGGAGAAGGACATAGGCGAGTCGCTGCGCGGCGAGCGGCTGCCCGTCCAGCTCGACGACGTCTTCCGCGCCGACGAACGTGTTCAGCTGGCCCGGTTCGCCGTTGACGCGAACGCGGCCCGCCTTGATCAGCTCGTCGGCCTTGCGCCGGGAGGCGACGCCGGCACGCGCGAGGAAAGCATTCAGGCGCACCTGCGAATTGTCGCTTTCGCCACGGTCGCGTCACCCACGCGCGGACCCGGCGTGAGCGCTCGAAGGCCAGCTGGGGAAACCTCCCGGTTTCCCCAGACCCCTTTCCCCCGGTCTGCGGCGCCGCCGCGCGGCATCGCAGACAGGCGCTTCGCGCCGGGAGGAAGTTGGGCGGTAGCCGGTCCCAAGGCAGCAGTCATGCTGTCGCGGTGGAGATCGCCGGCAAGACCGCACTCGTTACCGGCGCGGGTTCCGGGATCGGCCGCGTCATCGCCCAGCGCCTCGCGCAGGACCGCGCGGCAGTCGTTGTCAACGACATCGACGACGCCGCGGGCGCAGAAACGGTCGACTTGATCGCCCAAGCCGGGGACAAGGCCTTTTTCGCGCACGGCGACATCAGCGAAGACGCGGACGTCGAGGCGGCCGTGACCCACGCCGAGCGCACCTTCGGAGGCCTCGACATCCTCGTCAACAACGCCGGCGGGTTCCCGTACCCCGTCTTCCCCGAAGCCCCCCTCGACCACTGGTCGCGCAGCCTCGACCTCAACCTGCGCTCGGCGATGGTCACGATCCACTTCGCCGTACCGGCCATGGAGCGCCGCGGAGCGGGCGCGATCGTGAACATCGCCTCCTCGGCCGGGCGCGGCCTCGCGCCGCATCCCGCCCCTGAGTACGCGGTCGCGAAGGCCGGCATCATCCGCCTCACCGCCTGCCTCGCGCCGCTCGCCGAGCGCGGCATCCGTGTCAACTGCGTCAGCCCGCATACGGTCGGCACGCCCGCCGTCCGTCAACGCATCGCGGAGCTGAAAGCGGACGGCGAGGAGCTCCCGGGGCCGCTCCGAGATGTACTGCTCGAGCCGGAGGAGGTCGCAGGCGCCGTCGTCGACTTCATCGAGGACGAGTCGCTCGCGGGCCGCGTCCTCGTCCTCGTCGGCGGCCGGGAGCCGGAGCTGCTTAGGGTCTAGGCGGGCCGCCGCTCGGCAAGTCCCTCGAGCCGCCCGCGCAGCTCATCGGCGTCCCCGCCGAGCTCCTCGAGCCGCGGCAGCGCCGCGAGACTCTCCAGCCCGAACACGCGCTCGAACAGCGGCGTCACGCGGTAACGCACCGCGCCGCCGCTCTCGCGCCCCGCCTCGGCGATCAGACCGCGCTCGACCAATCCGGCCACGACCGAGTCGACGGCGACCCCGCGCCAGCGCGCGATCTCCGGCCGCGAGCACGGCCCCAGGTACGCGACGACGGCGAGCGTCTCCATCGCCGCCTGCGAGAGCCCGCGCTCGACCGGCCGCTCGAACAGCCGCCCGCACGCCTCCGCCGCCTCGCGCGACGCGCGGAATGCATAGCCGCCGGCGACCGCCTCGAGCACGATCCCGGTCCTGCCCTCGCGATACCGCTCGCCGAGCAGCCCGAGGGCCGTCTCGACGCGCTCCATGTCGTCGCCGGCCGCCTCGGCCAGCTCTGCCACCGACAACGGCTGCGACGCCACCACGAGCAGCGCCTCGAGCGTGCGCGCGAGCGCATCGACGGGATTCGCTGCGATCAGGCGGAGCGGGCGCTCCATGCCACCTCCTTCTCCTCCCGGGCCGCACGTCCTACCCGGATCGGCGCGAACGGCCGCGCCTGCTCGAGTGAGACCTCCCCAGACCGGCGCAGCTCGAGCAGCGCCAGGAACGCGACCGCCTGCTCGACACGGGACAGCCCGCCGACCTCGGCGTCGAAGTCGAAGCGCGACCGCCGCGCCAGAAGCGCCCGGAACCGCGCGACGAACTGCGACACGGGGGGAAACCGCAGTGCCAGGTGCGACAGGGACACGTCCGGCGGCTCGGCAGCGAGCGCCCGGAACGCAACCGCCAGCTGCGCCGGATCCTGCGACGCCAGTCGCCGCTCGACCCGCGGCGCCAGCGGCGCGGGCCCGAGCCGGAAGTAGCGGTCGCGCTCGCCGGCGAGCCGTTCGGCGAGCCACGCCGCGGCCTCCTTGATCCGCCGGTACTCCTCGAGCCGCCGCGCGAGCTCCTCGGCGGCCTCCTCCGGCGCGAGGTCCTCGAGCTCGGCGTCGCCGTCGAAGAGCCCCCGCGCCTTCAGCTCGAGCAGCGAGGCGACGAGGACGAGGAACTCACCGCACGCGTCGAGATCGAGCTCTTCGCGCTCGCCGAGCCGCTCGACGAAGGCGACGACGATCCCCGCCACGTCGACCTCGGCGAGCGGCAGCTCCTCGCGCAGAACGAGCGCGAGCAGCAGGTCGAAGGGCCCCTCGAACGCGTCCAGGTCCAGGTCGAGCTCGCGCACGCTCATGACCGGCCGCAGGCTAACGAGAGGGGCGGACGCGGCGACCTTTCGGAATCGCCATCTTCGGCCCCTCGGGTGCCCGCTCGGCCTCGCGGCGCCGCCGTACCCCGCGCCCCTGGAAGAACTGCCACCAGATGAAGCCCGCGGTCGAGCAGACGAACAGCACGATCGAGACCCACGCGTTCAGACGGAGGCCCGCGAACTCGTGCGCGGGATCGATCCGGAGCAGCTCCTCGAAGAAGCGTCCGAAGGTGTAGATGGAGACGTAGAGGGCGAACAGCGCGGGCGGCCGGATGCGGAAGAACCGGTCGACGAGGAGCAGGACGACGACCATCACCGAGTCGTAGATCAGCTCGTAGAGGAAGGTCGGGTGGAACGTGTCGTACTGCTCGTAGCCCTGGACGCGGTGCTGCGGGTCGATCTCGAGCCCCCACGGCTCGTCGGTCGGCTTCCCGTACAGCTCCTGGTTCCACCAGTTGCCGATGCGGCCGATGCCCTGGGCGAGCAGCAGGCCCGGCGCCACGCAGTCCGCGAGCACGGCGACGTTCGCGCCCGAGCGCTTCGCGACGATCGCGCCGACGACGCAACCGAGCCCGATCCCGCCCCACACGCCGAGGCCGCCTTTCCAGACGGCAAACGGCCCCCACCACTCGTCCGGCACCTCGTCCCAGCTCGTCAGCACGTGGTAGGCGCGCGCGCCGACGATCCCGGCCGCCACCCCCCAGACGGCGACGCGCAGGACGGTGTCCCAGTCGCCGCCGCGCCGCACGTAGCGGATCCCCGTGAGGCCGATGCACGCGCCGATCGCGAGCAGCAGCATCAGCCCGTACATGTGCAGGGTCAGCGGCCCGAGCTCGAGCGTGCCGTCCGACGGCGAGGGGATCGACGCGATCACGGGCAGTGGATTCTGCCCGGACGCGGCTGCCCCTGCGTTACAGGAGGATCTTCAGCGCGAGATCGTGAGGGCAGCCGCGCTCGAGAAGCTGGGTCGCGAAGTGCAGGTCGACGTCGTGCCGCACCGCCAGTCGTCCTGCCGCGCGCGGCTCGAAGCCCGCACGCTCCAGCTCTTCCGCGCGCCAGCGCTCGATCCG
>JBKPFD010000033.1:0-2434 GCA_046729155.1 Actinomycetota bacterium | reverse complement strand
GGAGAAGACGACTTCCTCGATCTCCTGCTCTCGGATGAGTTCGCCGAGCTCGGACTCGGGTCGGATCGGGATCCCGTCCGGGTAGAGCTCACCCGCCAGCTCGGCTGGGTAGATCCGGCCGTCGATGTTCGGGATCTGCGTCGCGGTGAACGCGACGACCTCGTAGGCCGCGCTTCCGCGATAGGCGACGTTGAAGTTGTGGAAGTCGCGGCCGGCCGCGCCGGCGATCAACACTCTCGTCCGCAGCATGTATACGGATTATGCACTTACTCACCGGACAGACGGAAGCCCGAAGTGGCGGTAGAGTCGCGCCGATGGCTCGCTTCGTCGAGGCACTCAACGAGCAGGTGGGGCGCGAGTACGGCGCCTCGCAGCAGTACGTGGCGATCGCGGTCTACTACGACGGGGAGACGCTGCCGTTGCTGGCCGCGCACTTCTACCGCCAGGCGGTCGAGGAGCGGAACCACGCGATGATGATCGTGCAGTTCCTCCTCGACGCCGGCCACGAGGTGCGGATCCCGGGCGTCGAGGAGCCGCAGACCGAGTTCGCCGACGCGCGCGCGCCGGTCGCGCTCGCGCTCGACCAGGAGAAGCGCGTGACGGAGCAGATCGCCAAGCTAGCGGCTCTGGCGCGCGAGGAAGGCGACCTCGTCGGCGAGCAGTTCCTGCACTGGTTCCTGCAGGAGCAGCGCGAGGAGGTGGCGAGCATGTCCGACCTGCTCAGCGTCGTCGAGCGCGCGTCCGAGTCGAACTTGCTGCTTGCGGAGGACTACCTCTCCAGGAACCCGGTCGGCGACCAGGGCGAGTCGGCGAACGCGCCGCCCGCGGCCGGTGGCGCCCTCTAGTCCCTAGCCGACGAGCTCGAAGACACGATACGCCGAGTCGAACTTCGGTAGCTGGCGCTCTCCCAGGTCCCGTAGTTGCGAGGGCTCGAGCCGTTCGCCCTCGAGCATTGCCTCCGTTGAGTGCGACACGAGGATCTGCCACGGCTCGGCCGCCTGGCAAAGCGTCACACAGTGCCAGACCGAGACTCCGCCGTGGTGTTGTGCAACGAGGCGGCCCGTGTGGAGCGAGAAGCAGACCTTCGGCTGCACGTCGGCGTGCCACTGATTGCTTCTCAGCTCGTGCCGGAGTGCGACGGCGCACGCAACGGCATCGGGCGCGTGAGGGAAGACCGCGATGGCGGTGTCGGCGACCGTCTCCAGCACGTGGCCGCGGTGCGCGCCAACGGAGTCGATGAAGATTCGGTGGTAATCGGCTGCGACCTCCGCCGCCGAGTCGTCTCCCACCGCGCGAATGATGCGGCCCCACCCGACGATATCGGTGGCGAGCAGCGTCCCGACGCTCCCGTACGGCACGCCGGTGCGGTCGTCGTCCAATGTCTTGGGCGGCGCGAACTCGCCCTCGAGGCCCTCCGCGACGACTTCGAACAACCGCTGAGGACGCGACAGGTCTTTCAGGCGATACTCGCCCAGGTCGCGCAAGTCGAGCTCAGGGCGCTCCTGGTCCTCGACGATGCCTGCTGTTGCATTCGAGATGAGGATTTGCCCCCCGTGCGCGGCCGCGCATATCCGAGCGGCCCGATGCACGCCGATGCCCACGTAGCCCGACGCGTGGAGATAGGGCTCCGCGGTGTGGAGACCCATTCGCACGCGGAGTTGTGCCCCTCCCGGCCACTCGAGCTCGGACAGGGCGTACTGCGCAGCGACTGCCGCGGCCACGGCATCGACAGCGCGGTCGAACGCGGCGAAGACGGCGTCGCCCTGAGTGTCGATCAGGAACCCGTCATGTGCGGTGCACGCTTCTTCGATCAGCTGACGATGATGCGCTCGGACGTCGCCGAAGCGGTCGCCGAGCCGCCGGACCAGATCTGTCGAGCCTTCGATATCGGTGAACAGGAAGGTGACAGTGCCCCGCGGGAGATTCGTGAGATCCGTGTCCATCCGCCTTCATCGTTCCACCGCGAGTCGGCGTGATCAATGGAACGGGCTGCGCTCAGAGGATCCGCCCGCGCTCCCAGCGGTAGTCGACATTCGCGACGTGGAACGCGTTGGCGAGCACCGCGCCGGTGAACGGCTCGCGCTCGAAGAACGCGACCTGCCTCACGTCGACCGAGACGGGCCTGGGCTCCCACCCGCTCCGCACGCCACGCACGGCGACGATCGCGCCGGTCTCACGTTCCACTTCGAACGTGTACGGGAGCGGGCCTGCGAAGCGGCGGGCCTCATCGAGCGTCGCGAACGGCGAGCCGTCGGGAAGGGCGGCTTCGGCCTCCAGGTCCGCCACGACGTCGACGTCGGCCTCGCCGCCCGGTGTCCGCACCTCGACCTCCAGTCGACCGGGAGCTTCCATTACGCGCGCTTCCGAGAGCGTGTAGCGGTAGTGCGTGAGCGCGTTGCCGAGCCGCTCCATCGTGCGCCGGTCGGTGTCGCTG
>JBKPFD010000032.1:0-1383 GCA_046729155.1 Actinomycetota bacterium | reverse complement strand
TACTGGCCGATGGTGACGACGTCGACGCCGTGCGCGCGCAGGTCGCGCATCGTGTCGACGACCTCGTCGTTCGTCTCGCCGAGGCCGACGATGATCCCCGACTTCGTCAGCACCGGGTAGTCGGCGACCTCCTTCGCGCGCGCGAGCAGCCAGAGCGCCTTGTCGTACGACGCCTTCGCGCCGCGCATGCGGGCGTGCAGGCGCCGGACGGTCTCGATGTTGTGGTTGAAGACGTCCGGTCGCCCATCGAGGACGATCGCCAGTGCTTCCTCCTCGTAGCCGAGGAAGTCCGGGGTCAGCACCTCCACCGAGGCCTGCGGCACCTTGGCCTTCAGCGCCCGGATCGTCGCCGCGTAGTGGCCGGCGCCCTTGTCCGGCAGGTCGTCGCGGTCGACCGACGTGACGACGACGTGCTTCAGCCCCATCTGCGCTGCGGTCTGAGCCAGGCGCAGCGGTTCGAGCACGTCGGGCGGGCCGTCGGGCTTACCCGAGTGCACGTAGCAGTAGCGGCAGGCCCGCGTGCACGTGTCGCCGAGGATCTGGAAGGTCGCGGTGCCGCGCCCCCAGCACTCGGCGATGTTTGGGCAGCGGGCCTCCTCGCAGATCGTGTGCAGGCTCGCTCCGTGGATCAGCTTCTTGACGTCGAAGTAGCGCGTATTCGCGCTCGGCGCGCGGACCTTCATCCACTCCGGCCTGCGCGGGCGGTCGGCGACGGGTAAGGAGCGCTCCATGGCGCTCAGTCTACGTAGCGAACGTTCTCAGGCCGGACGATTCGTGACCTTCAGGTAGATGCGGTTCTCGTCACCGCACTCGTCCCGGAGCGCAACTTGGCCGGATCGGCCTTCGCCCTTCCACGAGACCTCCGAGTCGTGCTCCTCGACCTCGTCGAACAGGACGGTGTACCCGGCCTTCTCGAAGGCGCTCATGTAGGCGTCGTGCGCCTCCTGGATTCCGCCCTCGTAGTAGCCCTCGATCACTTCCGTCGGCCCCTGCGTGCGCTGCTGCGTGAACGTGGCCTTGTCGACCTGCGGGAAGCCGGCCGGGAGCTTCGGCGCGCCGGACAGCTCCGACCCGGAACAAGCGCCCTGAGCGGCCTCGCCCAGCTCGCCTTGCTCTTCCCCGTTTCCATCGCCGCCGCAGCCCATGAGCGCGACGAGGATCAGGCCAACGAACACGAACCAACGCATGCGGCGCATCGACACTCTCCTTCGGGTCGGGGTCGCGGGAGTCTACGTGTCAGGCTTGTCGTCATGGCCGTCCCCGAGATACCGCTCAGGCAGACGAAGTACGGCCTGGTCGCCGACGGCGACGGCTGGTTCGTGATCAACGCGCGCGAGAGCCGCTGGCGCGACACCGGGCCGCTCGGGCTCTTCTGCGACTTCG
>JBKPFD010000031.1:0-7980 GCA_046729155.1 Actinomycetota bacterium | reverse complement strand
CCGTAGTCGCCGGCCACGAACTGCACGCCGACGAGCCGCGCCTCGGGCCGCCCCGCCGTGCGCCAGAGCCGCACTTTCGTGATCCATCTCCGGTCGCGCCGGACCTTCCAGAAGAAGTTGTTCGCGGCGAGGAACATGAGGTTCCCGCCGAGGTCGCGGAAGCGCTCGACGACGTCGTACGCGCGCTCGGTCACGTACTCGGCGTGTCCGGGGAAGACGACGAGGTCGTAAGCCAAGGCGAGCTCGCGCCCGCTCGCGAACCGTTCGAGGTCGTCGTCGGAGAGGAAGTCGACGCGCTTCCCCGTGCGGTTCAGCCAGGCGATGAAGTCGAGGTCCCAGTCGTGGAAGCGGAAGGGAACGCCGAAGTCGAGGTACGGCCGCGTGAGGTCGACCGAGCGCGTGACGCCGTCCACGTACCAGCTGTCGCCCCAGCCGTCGCCGTTCGAGTCCCAGAAGTTGTACGCCTGCCAGGTGTTCGTGGAGAGAACGACCGCCACGCGTGCTCGGGGCACGCGTGGGCGGACGACGAACGGCGCGTAGCCGAGGCGGCCGTCGCCCGCGGACAGGCGCAGGAAGTAAAGCCCGCTGGGCCAGTCGCCGGCGCGAACCAGGCGCAGGGCGGCCGGGGCGGAAGTATGGCCGCGCCAGTCGACTCGCACGGGGGCGGTCATCGCGGTGCCCGCGGTCTTGAAGTCGCGCGTGCGCGGCGCGAACTGGCTCGTGTACTGGAAGACCTGGAGGCGCAGAGACTGCGCGTCCGTGGCGAGCCGCAGGTCGGCGCGCTCGCCCGGCGCGTAGCTGCGCCGCGGGAACCCCGCCTCCACGCCGAGGATGCGGACGACCGGAGCGCGCGGCCGGCGGCCGGGCACGTTGTCGTACACGCGACGGCCGACGGTTACTCGCAGTACGTACGTCCTCGGCTCGGTCCCCGGCGCCGGCCGCCAGACGAGCCGAGCAGGCCCCCGGCGCAGCCGCCGCGTCACGGTCAGAACGACCTGTTGCGGCCGCCCGGGGCGCAGCGTGTCGGTGCGGACGACGTCCATGCGCACGGTCGCCGGCCGGTCGAGCCGGAAACGGACGACCGCCTGGTCGCGAACGCCGTCGCGGCCCGGGCTCACCGTCGCGAGCAGGCGCCGGTCGCCCGCGAACGGCGGGCTGCTTTCGACGCGCAGTCCGTGCAGCGCGGGCGCGCGCCCCGCGAGGAGGAGGGTCAGAGCCAGTCGGATCACGTGGGCCTCATGCGGATGCCCAGACGCGAGGCGACGAACGGAAGCGAGGCGCCCTGGACGACGACCGAGAAGCCGACCACGACGAACACGATCTCGTAGATACGGCGCGCATCGTCGATCTCCGCCAAGATCCCGAACGAGGCGAGCAGAATCGGCACCGCGCCGCGGAGGCCGCCCCACATGAGGAAAAGGCGTTCGCCCAATCGGAGCCGCAGCGGCACGAGGAGGGGCGCGATGGCCAGCGGGCGCGCCACGAACGCGAGCAGTGCGGCGAGGAGGAGGCCGTCGAGCCACACGCCCTGATCGAACAGCTCGGTCACGTCGACCGTCAGCCCGAGCCCGACGAAGACGACGATCTCCGCGAGGCTGGCGAGCGAGGTGTGGAAGCGCAGGATCTGGCGCTTGTACGGCGCGTCGAGATCTCCTAGCGCGAGCCCGGCGATGAAGACCGCGAGGAAGCCGGAGCCGTGCGCGACCGACGCGAGGCCGTAGATCAGGCCCGCTGCGGCGAGCGTCCGTAAGGGGTAGAGGCTCTCGCTCGGCAGGCTCACGCGGCGCATGACGAAGACGAGCAGCGCGGTCCCCGCGAGCCCGACGATCAGCCCGACGCTCATCTCGAGCAGGAACTCCCAGACGATCGTCCAGATCGACCCGTTGTCCGAGGTCGCGAACTCGAGCATGCCGATCATGAGCGCGATCCCGACCGGGTCGTTCACTCCCGACTCGCCCTCGAGGATCGTCCCGGTGCGCCCGCGGATCTCCTTGTCGCCGAGGATCGAGAACATGACGGCCGGGTCCGTCGGAGCCAGGGCGGCGCCCAGGATCCAGGCGGTCGTCCATTCGAAGCCGACGATGTAGTGCGCGCACACCGCCATCACGCCGGCCGTACCGAGGGTTCCCAGCATTCCGAGGGACGAGATCGGGATCGCGGCGCGACGAAATCGACGCCACCCGATGTGCATGCCGCCGTCGAAGAGGATCACGATCAGCGCGACGACGCCGACCCGTTCGACGGTGCGGATGTCGGGGACGACGATCGGCGCCACCGCGGCGACGGTCAGGAAGATCGCCGGCGCAGGGATCGGAAACCACTCGCTCAGCCGACGGGCGACCAACGCTGCCGACACGCCCGCCGAGACGACGAGGACGATCAGGCCGAACTCGGCGAGCTCCTCCACCTCTTAAAGCATTCCTTACAAGTCCCTCACCCGAGCCACAAGCAGGCGGGCAATACTTGGGAGCGTGCGCACACGCCTACTCGTCTTCCTACTTGCATTCGCCGCCTTTACGGCCTCGCCGGCGCTCGGCGGCCGGCCGACGACGGACGGCACGCTGTCCGTCAAGGACGGCAAGGGCGTGGTCCAGCTCAGCGCGCGCGGCAGCCTGATCGGGCGCTTCGAGCGCGGCAAGGTCACGGTCACCGACCCGAACCCGTATGACGCGCGCCGCCCGACCGTGCTCGGCGCCGAGGTGACCGTCTACAAATCCGCCAAGACGACCGTCTACAGCGGGAAGGACGTTCGCATCCGCATCGGCGGCGGCCTGACGCACGTGCGGATCGAGGGGCGGGGCATCTACCTGAGCGCCGTCGGCCGCGGCACGGGGCTGATCAACGGGTCCGGGTCGATCCAGGCGGGGGTCTTCTACGACGGCGTCTGGTCGCTGAACGACGACGAGTACCGCTCGCTGCCGGACGACCCGACCGCATTCCAGCTCGCGGCGCTCCGTTCGGGCGATTAGGACGGGACGACAGGTTTCTCTGGCATCCTGAGAGGAGTCGATGCCGTTGCAGAAGCCACAATCAGTTCTGGTCGTCGAGGATGAGGCCTCGATCGCCTCGTTCGTATCCCTCTATCTGAAGAACGCGGGCTACGACGTCTACGTCGCTCCGAACGGCGAAGACGCGCTCTCCAAGGCCGAGAGCGAGCAGCCGGCGCTGATCGTGCTCGACCTCATGCTCCCGGACATCGACGGGATCGAGGTCTGCCGCCGACTGCGCAGGCGCTCCGAGGTACCGATCCTGATGCTCACCGCGCGGGACGAGGACGTCGACAAGATCATCGGCCTCGAGGTCGGCGCCGACGACTACCTCACGAAGCCGTTCAACCCACGCGAGCTCGTCGCGCGCGTGAAGTCGATCCTCCGCCGCTCGACGCCCGACCGGCGCGAGGTCGCGAGCGCACAGATCCAGCACGGCGACCTCGTCGTCGACGCGGGCCGTCGCGAGGTCAAGATCGGCGACGAGGAGGTCAAGCTCGCTCCGAAGGAGTTCGACCTGCTCTGGGAGCTCCTCGACCACCGCGGCCTCGTCCTCACGCGCGACCAGCTGCTCGAGCGGGTCTGGGGCTACACCTTCGCGGGCGACACGCGCACCGTCGACGTCCACGTCCGCCAGCTGCGGAGGAAGCTCGGCGAGGCCTCGCCGATCGTGACCGTCTGGGGCGTCGGGTACAAGGTGTCGCCGGCGAAGGAGACCGTCTCGGCTTAGGAGGGAAGTGTTCCGGTCGCTGCGCTTCCGTCTGCCGGCGCTCTTCCTCGCCGGGATCGCGCTGACCGGCCTCGTCTCCACGGCGATCGCCTTCGGGCTCTTCCAGGACTACACGCGCGATCGCACGATCGGCGAGCTGCGTCGCGAGGCGGCCGGCCTGACCGCGCTCTACGCGAAGCAGGCCCAGAAGTCGCTGAACGAGGACCGGCCGCCGCCGAGCTTCCAGGCGCGCGAGCTCGAGCGGGCGAGCGGCAACCGTCTGTTCTACGTCGGCGTGCCGGCGTTCCTCGGGCAGGAGTCCGGCCTGAAGCGGCTGCCCCAGAGCAGCCTCGACTTCAGCTGGCAAAACCTGCCGAAGAACGGGGTCCAGTTCGAGTTCACGCCGCCCGGGGAGAAACACGAGCTGCTCGCCGTTGCGCGGCCGCTCTTCTTCCCGAGGCACGAGCGGCCGTTCGGCGCGCTGGTGGTCGCTACGCCCAAGGCCGAGCTCCGGGAGCGGCTCGTGACTCTGCTGGAGCGGCTCGGGCTCGCGTTCCTCGGCGGCATTCTCGTCACCGCCGGGCTCGCGTGGTACCTGTCCGGCCGCATCACGCGGCCCGTCACGGCGCTCGCAAACGCGGCGGACGAAGTCGCCGAAGGGCACTACGACGTCGAGGTGCCGGCCGTCACCGGGCGCGGCGAGATCGCCGACCTCGCGGACTCGTTCCGCCAGATGGCGAGGCGACTCGCTGAGGCGGAGGAGCTGGAGCGCAACTTCCTGATGTCGGTCTCGCACGAGCTGCGTACGCCCCTGACCGCGATCCGCGGGCACGTCGAGGCGCTACGCGAGGGGCTGGCCGACGATCCCGCTGCGCGCGCGGAGTCGCTCGACGTGATCCTGTCCGAGTCCGGGCGGCTGGAGCGGCTCGTCGGCGACGTGCTCGACCTCGCCAAGCTCGACGCGCGGCGCTTCACGGTGCTGCGCGAGGAGGTCGACATGGAGCGCCTGCTCGAGCGGGCGTACGTCGTCTTCGGCGAGGAGGCGAAGCGGCGCGGGATCAGGTACGAGCGGCGCGTGGGGCCGAGCCCGGTGATCGTCTCGGACGGCGACCGCGTGCTGCAGATCATCTCGAACCTGCTCGCGAACGCGTTCCGCTGGACGCCGGACGGCGGCCGCGTCGAGCTGGAGCTGAACGCCTCCAACGGGCAGGTCCGCGTCGCCGTCGAGGACAACGGCCCGGGGATCGGCCCGGCGGAGCAGGAGCGGATCTTCCGCCCGTTCTGGACGCACGACGGCCGCGGCACCGGCCTCGGACTGGCGATCGCTCGCGAGCTCGCCCTGGCGCTCGGCGGGCGGATCGAGCTCGAGAGCGAGCTCGGCAGCGGGAGCCGGTTCCAGCTCGTCCTGCCGACCGAGCCCCGCTAGCTCGCGGACACGCAACGCCTAGGATTCCGCGCCGTGGCGCTGCCCGCGCGAGCCGACGTCGTCCAGCTGCCCGAGCGCAGGTCGCCGCTGCGGGCCGCGCTCGTCGCCCTTCGGCCGCGGCAGTGGTCGAAGAATCTGCTGCTCTTCGCCGGCATCGTCTTCGCCGCGAAGGTCGGCGACTGGATGCGGTGGGCCGAGGCCGCGACGGCGTTCGCGGCCTACTGCGCGGCCTCGAGCGCGGCCTACCTCGTCAACGACGTGCGGGACGAGCCGCACGACCGGCGCCATCCGCTGAAGCGGCTCCGGCCGGTCGCGCGCGGCGAGCTCTCGCCGCGGACAGCATTGCTCCTCGCAGCCGGGCTCGTCGTGCTCGCCGCCTGCCTGGTTGCACCGCTCGGTCTCCCCTCACTCGCGTTCCTCGCGGGCTTCCTCGCGCTGCAGGGCGCCTACAGCTTCGGGCTCAAGCACCTCGTGCTGGTCGACGTGTTGGCCATCGCGGCCCTGTTCGTCCTGCGCTCGGCCGCGGGGGCGGAGGCGGTCGACGTCCGCATCTCGCCGTGGCTTCTCGTCTGCACGGCACTGCTTGCGCTCTTCTTGGCGCTCGCCAAGCGACGGAGCGAGCTCGTGCAGACAGAAACGGCGAGGCCGGTGCTCGAGGGCTACTCGCTGCCGCTCGTCGACCAGCTGATCACGGTCACGGTCGCGTGCACGATTGCCGCCTACTCCGTCTACACGATCACCGCGCACTCGCCGGCGCTCGCGGCGACGATCCCGTTCGTCGTCTTCGGGCTCTTTCGCTACCTGCTGCTCGTGCAACGCGACGATCTCGGCGAGGAACCGGAGAACGTCCTGCTCACCGACCGGCCGCTGATCGCGGCGGTCAGTCTGTGGGCTGTGACTGCTGCCGCGATTCTCGCGGCCACGAGCTGAGCGGCTCCCGCTCCTCGATCCGGTAGACGGCGGCGCCGTTCTCGCTCGTCTCGATCTTGCGCTCGAGGCGCGCGAGCCTCTGGTCGACGCCCTTCCAGCCCGAGGTGATCAAATCGACGAGGAGTGCGAGGTCGTCGATACGGGCATGCCGCTCGGCGAGCAGATCGTGCTCGAGCCGCTCGAGTCGGCGGATCGTCTGTCCAGAGAGCCCGCGCACCTCCGCGAGCTGGCGGCCGATGGGGAGCGCTTCGGCACGGACGCCCTCCCGGACGGCATCCTCGACCTGTCCCGGGAGGGTTGCCTCGATCTGCGCCGTGAGCTCGGCGAGCGACTCGATCTGCGTGCGCGCACGGTCGAGCGCCGCATCGACGTCGGCGGGCTCGGCGCGGCGCTGGGAAGCCTCGTAGAGCCGCTCCTTCGCGCGCCTGATCGCGACCTCGTCCATCCGCGCGAACGCTAGCGTTGAGGTCGGATGAAGCGCTCCGAGCTGGAGTACTCGCTGCCGCCCGAGCTGATCGCGCAGCACCCCGCCGAGCGCCGCGACGCGTCTCGGCTGCTCGTCTACGACCGGGCGAGCGGCGACGTGCGGCACCGGCGGTTCTTCGAGCTGCCCGAGGAGATGCGTGGCGAGCTCGTCGTCGTCAACGACACACGGGTCGTGCCGGCGCGGCTGCGCCTGCGGCGGCCGAGCGGGGGAGAGGCCGAGGTGCTGCTGCTCGAGCGCCTCAACGGGCACGACGAGTGGGAGGGCCTCGCCCGGCCGTCGCGGAAACTGCAGCCCGGGCAGAGGTTAGGGCCGGTCGAGTTCCTCGAGCCGCTCGGGGAGGGCCGCTGGCGGCTACGTCTGGAGGGCGAGCCGGCCGGCGAGGCGCCGCTGCCGCCGTACATCACGGAGCCGCTCGCGGATCCGGAGCGCTACCAGACCGTCTACGCGGTGGAGGAGGGCTCCGCCGCAGCCCCAACCGCGGGCCTGCACTTCACGCCGGAGCTGCTCGCGAAGCTCGACGTCGAGCGCGTCACGCTCCACGTCGGCCTCGACACGTTCCGGCCGATCGCGGCGGACGATCTCGGCGACCACACCATGCACACGGAGCGGTACGAGGTGACGTCCGAGGCGTGGGAGCGGATCCGGGCCGCGGAGCGCGTGCTCGCGGTCGGCACGACGACCGTCCGCGTGCTGGAGTCACTGGCGCGCGGCGCCCCGCTCGCCGGCCGCACCGACCTCTTCGTCACGCCCGGCTTCGAGTTCCAGCGCGTCGACGCGCTGCTGACGAACTTCCACCTGCCCGGCTCGACCTTGCTCGCGCTGGTCATGGCCTTCGCGGGCGTCGAGGAGACGCGTCGCCTCTACGAGCTCGCCATCGAGCAGCGCTACCGCTTCTACTCGTTCGGCGACGCCATGCTTGTCCTGTGACGTTCGAGGTCAAGGCGACCGACGGCGAGGCGCGGGCAGGCGTCCTACGAACCGCGCACGGCGAGGTGCCGACGCCGGCGTTCATGCCCGTCGGCACGAAGGCGACGGTGAAGATGATCGACCCGGAGGAGCTGAGCGGGATCGGCGCCTCGATCCTGCTCGCCAACACGTACCACCTCCATTTCCGGCCGGGGGCGGACGTGATCGCCGAGCTCGGCGGCCTCCACCGCTTCATGGGCTGGGACGGACCGATCCTCACCGACTCGGGCGGCTTCCAGGTCTTCTCGCTGCGCGACACGATCCTCGCCACCGACGAGGAGGGCGTCACGTTCCGCTCGGTCTACGACGGCCAGGCAACCAGGCTCACGCCCGAGCTCGCCGCCGCGATCCAGGCTCAGCTCGGCTCGGACATCGCGATGTGCCTCGACGTCTGCGCGCCGGCGGGGGCCTCCCACGACGAGCTTGTCGAGGCCGTGCGCCTGACGACCCTCTGGGCAGCAAGACAACGAAAAGC
>JBKPFD010000030.1:0-3727 GCA_046729155.1 Actinomycetota bacterium | reverse complement strand
GGGGAGGGTTCGACCCTAGCTGGTCGCCCGATGGCACGAAGATCGCGTTTGCGCGTGGCGACGGGTTGGGCGGTAGTGACATCTTCGTCATGAATGCCGACGGGAGCAGTCAGATGAATCTCACCGGCGGACCGGCAGGTGGATTCGATCCTGCGTGGTCGCCCGACGGGACGCGAATCGCCTTCGTCACGCCTCCTCCCGACAGCTCGGATGACTCCGAGGTCTTCGTGATGAGGGCCGATGGCACCGGCAAGACGAATCTGACGCGGCACCCTGCCGAGGAATACGATCCCAGTTGGTCGCCCGACGGCACGAGAATTGCCTTTGCAAGGCAACGCGGCCCCGCCGGCCCGTTCGAGATCTTCGTCATGCGCGCCGATGGGCGTGGGCAAGCGCGGTTGACGAAGACACGCGTGAGCCACAGGAGGCCTGCTTGGTCGCCCGACGGCACGAAGATCGCCTTCGACGCGATCGGCCAGTGCGTGGTTCCGCGCGTGATCGGCCTGGCGCCGGCAGCGGCGCGGAGCCGAATCCTGGAGTCGAACTGTTCGCCGGGCAGGATCCGCCGGCCACGCTCCGGGCGCGTCGGGCGG
This sequence comes from Actinomycetota bacterium, assembly GCA_046729155.1. Lineage (GTDB taxonomy): Bacteria > Actinomycetota > Thermoleophilia > Gaiellales > Gaiellaceae > VAXT01. Next base: position 3,134 of record JBKPFD010000030.1, on the reverse strand, counting down.
GTGATCGCCCAGCAGCCGAGGGGCGGTGCAGTGCGAAAGCGTGGCTTCCCCGTGCGGTTGCTCGTCGGGAGGCGCTAGCCCGGAGGCCTGAGCACCGCGAAGGGGTCCGTGACCTCGAGCCGCGGGGCCCGGAAGCGGAACAGTGCTGCCGGCCTCCCGCCTGCGCGCCCCGGCTCACGGCGCTCGCCCGTCGCTTCGAGGAGCCCGCGCCGCACGAGCACCCGCTGCAGGTTCGTCGCCGAGACGTCGTGGCCGAGTGCGGCGGCGTAGATGTCGCGCAGCTCGCTGAGCGTGAAGGTCTCGGGCGCCAGCGCGAAGCCGACGTTCGTGTAGGAGAGCTTCGCGCGAAGGCGCTCGCGGCCGGCGAGCGTGATCGCGCGGTGGTCGAAAGCGAGCTTCGGCAGCCGGTCGACGGAATGCCAGTCGGTGTCCTCGGGCAGGGCGGGGTCGACGCCCCGCGGCACGAGCCCGAGGTAGGTCGTGGCGAGCTGCCATTCGTTCGGATGCCGATCCGGGTCGCTCCGGGTCTCGAGCTGCTCGAGGTGCGAGAGCTCGCGGACGTCGACCTTCGCGGCGAGGTGCTTGCGGATCGACTCCTCGAGCGTCTCGCCGCGCTCGAGATAGCCGCCCGGGAGGGACCACGCCCCGGCGAAAGGATCCTTCGCGCGCTGCCAGAGGAGCGCCTGCAGCTTGCCGGCGCGCACCTGGAACACGACGGCCAGCGTCGCGTGCGCGGGCGTCTCCCGCGAAGTTTTCGACTCAGAAGCGGAAACTGTGGTAGACTCGGACATAGTTTTCGACTGAGAGTCTAAAACTAGCGTAAGGAGGCGGACGATGTCGGTAGCGGTCGCAGCGCCGAGGGTGCGCGACGTGGAGGAGGTCCTGCGCGAGCACGGCCTGACGCGCTTCCACCGCAAGGCCGTGCTGATCACGGGCGCGGCGTGGACGTTCGTCGCCATGGAGATCCTGCTCGTCGGCTTCGTCCAGCCGATCTTCGCCGCGCTCTGGGACCTGAACGGCCGCATGCAGGGGCTCGTCAACAGCGCGGCGCTCGCGGGCTCGCTCGTGGGCAGCCTCTTCCTCGGCCGGCTTGCGGACCGGATCGGCCGCCGGGCGATCTTCCAGTACGCGATCCTCTGGTACGCAGTCTTCACGGCGCTGACCGCGCTCTCGTGGGGCCCCTGGTCGGTGATGACGTTCCGCTTCCTCGCCGGACTGGGCCTCGGCGGCCTCCTCGTCGTCGATCCCTCGATGCTGGCCGAGTACCTTCCGCCGCAGCGGCGAGGCCGGCTCCTCGTCTTCCTCGACTTCTTCTGGCCGATCGGCCTTCTGCTCGCGACAGGACTGTCGTTCGTCTTCCTCGGCCCGAACTTCGACCGCTTCGGCGACTGGAGCTGGCGCTACCTCTTCCTCGCGGCGGCGTTCCCCGCGTTCCTCGCCTTCCTCGTCCGCCGGACGCTGCCCGAGAGCCCGTACTTCCTCGCCAGGCACGGGCGCAAGCAGGAGGCCGCGCAGGTGCTCACGGAGATCGCCGGCGAGCCGGTCGAGGCCGACGATGTCGAGGCGCCCGCGGAGGAGCGGTCCTCGGTCCGCGACCTCGTCGCCCGCAGCCTCCGCGCGCAGACGGTCGCGACCGCGCTCGTGTGGGCCGCGCTCAATGTCTCGTACTACGGACTCTTCCTGTGGCTGCCGTTCGTGCTCCAGGCGGAGAAGAGCTTCTCGATCAACGTCTATCTGCTCTTGACGCTGAGCGCGCTCTCGCAGTTCCCCGGCTACGCGGCGGCGATCTGGCTCGTCGAGCGGGTCGGCCGCAAGGCGACGCTGACGACGTTCCTGCTGCTCGGCGGCATCTCGGCGTACGCGTTCGCCGTCGCCGACTCGGAAGCGGTCTACATCACGGCGCTCTTCTTCGTCGGCTTCTTCAACCTCGGCGCCTGGGGCGCGGTCTACCCGTACACGGCCGAGCTCTTCCCCACGCGGCTCCGGTCGAGCGCCTTCGGGCTCATGGCGGGAGTGGGGAAGGCCGCCGCGATCGCGGGGCCGTACATCTTCGGGAACCTGAAGGACGCGACCGGCAGCACGACGTGGTCGCTGACCTTCGTCGCGATCGTCATGGCGTCCGGTGGGATTGTCGCCGGCCTCTTCGGCCGCGAGACCCGCGGCCAGAAGCTGGCCTAGCGCCTCGGCACGGCGCCTCTGTCGCATCGGGCCACGTCTGGCGTCTGACCCCGGACATGTCTCTCGAACGATGCCGTCGACTCCTGCCGATCGGTGCCGCAATCGCAGAGCGAAGCGGATCGACGCTCCGGGATTGCGGCGCTCCGTCGGTTGGCGTGAGCCATGTCCGGCGTCTGACACCGGACATGGCTGGCCGGGCTCAGCCGCCGGCGATCGCGGCGACGACCCGAACCTCCTCGCCGCCGCGCAGCTCGGTCTCGAGGCCGCCGCGCGTCCGCACGTCCTCTCCGTCGACGTAGACGTTGACGAGCGGCCGCAGATCGTCGTGCTCGTCGAACAGCAGATTGCGGATCGGCAGCGCGCGCAGGGCCGCCCCGACGGACGGCGCGTCGAGCTCGAACCGGTTCTGCCCGCCCGCCTCCGTCGCGAGCAGCGACGGGAGCAGGACGGTTACTGCCACTCGGCGACTTCGACCGAGAGCACGGCAGGTAGGTGCCGTGCCGCCTCGATCCACTCGTCGCCCTCGTTGGGAGAGACGAAGATCGAGCCGCTTTTCGTGCCGAAGTAGACCCCGACCGGGTCGAGCCGATCGGACGCCATGCCCTCGCGCAGCACCTCCACCCACGCGCGTTCGGGCAGCCCGTTCGACGCGAGCTCCCAGCTGATGCCAGCGTCCTGGGTGCGGTAGACGCCGAGCCTGCCGCCCGTCGTAACGCGGTTCCCGCCGCCGACGTTTTCGGCGTTTGCCTCGTCCTCGGGTATGACGAAGGCCATGTCCGGCTTGCGGTGATGGATCGCGAGCGGGAACCCGAAGCCGCTCGGCAGGCCGTTGCCCTCGAGGCGCTCCCAGCTCTCGCCCTTGTCGTCCGAGCGGTAAACCCCGCAGTGGTTCTGCTGCCACAGGCGCTCGGGTTGGGCCGGGTGAACGAGCATCTTGTGCACGCACTGGCCGACCT
>JBKPFD010000029.1:0-3547 GCA_046729155.1 Actinomycetota bacterium | reverse complement strand
GTCGAGAACTTGTAGCCCTTGCGGTAGTCGAACTTCTCGACGGCACGGATCAGTCCGAGCGACCCTTCCTGGATCAGGTCGAGGAACGAGAGCCCCCGTCCCAGGTAGCTCTTGGCGATCGAGACGACGAGACGGAGGTTCGCCTCGATCATGTGCGTCTTCGCGGCCATGTCCCCGCGCTCGATGCGCTTCGCGAGGTACACCTCCTGGTCCGCGGTCAGCAGCGGCACCTTGCCGATCTCGCGCAGGTAGAGCCGCAGCGAGTCGAGCGAGGGCTCGACCGAGAGGTCGAGCTTCGGGCCCTTCTCCTCCTCGGCGAGGGCGGGCTGCTCGTGTGGGGGATGCTTGTGCTGCTCCCCTTCGACCAGCTCGATCGAGTGGTCGATGAGGTACGTGTAGAAGTCTTCGATCTGCTCTTTGGAGAGCTCGACATCCTCGAGGCCCGTGACGATCTCGTCGTAGGTGAGGAAGCCTTTCTCTTGTCCGTCCTGTACCAGCTTGTGGAGCTCTTCGACGTCCGGGAGGGAGATGTCGACGGTGAGCATTGACCTCCTTGGCGCCCGGGGGGACGGGACGAACCGCCCGAGAGAAGACGAAGAGCCGGTCCCGCGCTACCCCGGCTCCACCTCTCGGCGGTCGGGACGTTAACAGCAATCCACAGGAGTGTGAAGAACTTTTTTCAGAGGGCCTCGAGCCGGCCGACGACGTCGTCACGGCTGTTGCGAATCGGTGCCGGGCCGAAGGGCTCCGGCTCGAGGCCCAGCCCCGCGACGAAGACGCCGAGCGCGGGGCGAAGGGCACGCGCGTTTCCGTCCTCGACCTTGAGGACGAGGCTGAGCCCGTCGGGGCCCACCGCGCAGAGCAGTCCCTCGGCTCCGCCCTTCGCCGTCCATCCCGCGTTCGACTGCATAAGCGTTGTGTCGTCGGCGCCGGGGCCGCGGATCAGCTCGGGGTAGGCGCGCATCGCCTCGCCGACGGGCCTGCCGCCGGGGAGCCGCTCGAGCACGGCGAACGCACGGGCCATCTTCTGCAGCGCCAGCGCGAACGTCACGACGCCGCAGCCGTCGACTGCGGTAGGGATCTCGTCCGCGGCGACGCCGGCCGCCTGAGCGACGACCGAGAGCATCGCCCGCTGGCACGGGTGCTCCGCCAGGCGGTAGCCCTCGGCCGGCCAGCCTTGCGCGCGGCACAGCGCGAGCATCCCCGCGTGCTTGCCCGAGCAGTTGTGCTTGAGACGCGAGCCCTGGAACGGGCCGCACTCGAGGTCGTCCTCGGTCGCGCCGGCCAGCTCGAGGAGGGAGCGAACGGCGTCCAACTGCGCGTCGTCGGCGAGGTGGGACGCAGACGCGATCGCGAGGTGCCGCGGCTCGAGGTCGTCGCGCGCCTGCGCGAGCGGCACAGCCTGCAGCGGCTTTGCGGCCGAGCGCATGAACGTGACCAGTTCCGGGTCGCCGGCCGCTTCGACGACCTCGCCGTCGCGCACGGCGACCGCGTGCACGCGGTGGAGCGACTCGACGACCTCCCCGCGGCGGGCGGCTACGCTGATCGGCTCCACCAGCGGGAGAGACTACGTGCCGGAGTATCCAGAGATCGAAGCCTGGCGGCGGGCACTCGACGAGCCGGTCTCGACCTTTCCGATCGAGAAGGCGGGGCCGGCGCACATCGCGACGCTGAAGACGTTCGACCCGCCGATCACGGTGCTCGAGGGCCGGCGCCTCTCCGGCGCGGAGCGCCGCGCGAAGCGGCTCCTTTTCCCGACCGCCGACGGGGAGCTCGTCCTGCTCGTGCACCTGATGACCGCGGGGCGCCTTCGCTATCTCGCGTTCGGCGAGCGGCAGCCGAAGTCGCCTGCGTTCCGACTGGCGTTCCAGGGGGGCGCCTCGCTCGTCCTGACCGAGGCGGGCAAGAAGAAGCGCGCGGGGGTTTGGCTCCTAACTCCGGAGGCAGTCGAGGCCGAGCTGGGACACATCGGGCCGGAGGCGAACGAGCTCGGCACGGAGCAGCTCGGAGAGATCCTCGCCACAGAGTCCAGGCGCCTGCACTCTCTGCTCCGGGACCAGCGCGTCATCGCCGGCATCGGCCGCGCCTGGGCGAACGAGATCCTGCACGCGGCACGGCTCTCTCCTTATGCGCTGTCGCGGGACCTCGATGCTGAGGAGGTGTCCCGGCTCTCGGAAGCGATCGACTCCGAGCTCGCCCGCGGCGTCGAGTTGCGCGAGCGCGGGGCGAACGACAAGAGGACCTACCGCGTCCACGACAAGCTCGGCGAGCCGTGCCACGTCTGCGCCGCTCCGATCGCACGCGTCGACTTCGAGGAGCACACGATCTACTACTGCCCCGACTGCCAGACGGACGGACGGGTGCTGAAGGACCGCCGGCTCTCCCGGCTCTTGCGCTAGCGACCCATGACACACGGCGGGACTGAGCACGGGCGCGGCACAGGAGGAGGCGGAGGTGGTGGCGGAGGCGGCGGCGGGCCTCCCCCGAGGTCGACCGCGTACAGGAACGACGTCTCGGGGCGGTAGAAGGTCGCCGTCCCGACGTAGGCCGTCCGGCTGTCCGCAGAGAAGCGCGGCGGTGTGTAGACGATCTGGTAGCCCGTGTCCCCGGTCGGCAGCTGGACCTCGAAGTTCGGCCTGCCGGTGGATGCATCCCAGCCGCGCAGTGTCCCCGGCTCGCCGAAGTTCGGCCGATCGCCCGCGACGACGAGGCTCCCGTCGGGAGTCACTCTCGGCAGGTCGATGATCGTGCCGTCGAAGTACGTCCATCGGTTCTGTCCCGTCGGAGTGACCGCGTCCAGGTAGCCGAGGCTCCGTGAGAGGTAGACCGTCCCGTCCGGGCCGACGCTCGGCGGCGACATCCCGTTCGCCGGCTCCTGGGAGTACGTCCAGACGACGACGCCCGTGTTCGGGTCGTAGCGGACGAGCCTCCAGCCTGCCTGGCTGTTCAAGCCCGTCAGATACAGGCTGCCGCCACCGGGGCCGACCGCGGGCTGCGCCTGCCGCTGCATGAAGATGTCGGCTGAGGCCGGTGCATTGACGGCCCATTGCTGCGCGCCGCCCAGCGTGAGCCCGTACAGGACGTCCGTCGGATGGGCGCCGTACTCGTCGAACGCGGCGAAGAGCCTTCCCACGCCGAAGACGATTTCGGCTCCGAGCTGTCCGTACTCCGTGAAGACCGGATTGCCTGCGTTGCTCCACAGAAGCGCACCTTGCGGCGAGAGGGCGAAGGCGCCAAGGCCCCCGTAGTCCGAGATGACGTAGACGTTCCCGTCCGGCCCGACCGTCGGCCCCGCGATGATGCCCTGCCCGCCGGCCGGCTCCACGAACGACCACCTGATCGTCCCGTTCGGAGCGACTGCGGTGATGCGTCTGTCGACTCCGACATAGACCGTCCCGTCGGGCCCGAAGCTCGGACCGCCGTGCCCGCCGACTCCGGGCACCATCCACCTGAGGGCGCCGTCCGGCGTCAGCGAGTAGAGATTCCCGCTCGAGCCGACGACCGCGACGGTGCCGTCCGGCGCCACCGCCGGCGCCTGGAGGATGTA